>MHWS01000012.1 GCA_001824215.1 Candidatus Zambryskibacteria bacterium RIFCSPLOWO2_12_FULL_39_16
GATTACGTAAACATTTCCACTACCGCCACATCAACATTTGGTTCAGGTATAAATGTACTGACAGGATGTTTTGCTGTTAATGGGACTTGTGTAGGAGGGGGATCATCATTCACTAATACTTTAGCAAGCGGTGGAACAGCAACTACCACTTTCTATAATGGTGGAGTAATCTTTGCTTCTTCTACAGGTTCCGGACTTCTCTCTCAATCTGCAGCAGCAAAAAACTTCTTCTGGGATGAGACAGATAAGAGATTGGGATTGGGCACTTCTTCTCCGACCTCTATTCTGTCATTACAACCTACTGGTAGCACCAACGATTTGTTTAGAGTGTCATCATCCACCGGGGCGGCACTTTTCACTATAAACAAATATGGGGCTCTAGTTCTAAATCTAGCCTCAACTTCAGCTGTAGATATCCAAAACGGAAGTGGGGGCTCTGTATTTACTGTCGATACTACCCAATCAACTGGTGCCGGTATAGACATAACAGCAGCTAGTGGCCAAACGGCAAATCTATTTAATATTTATCAAAGCGACGGCGCTACCAATTTTTTCACAGTTGATCAAGTGGGCAGGGTAGGAGTTGGCACGAGCACTCCATATTATAGTCTAACTATTGCATCTACCACCGCTCCTCAACTCGCTCTCTCGGCCGGAGCAGGCATCGCTCAATGGGTATTTAGAAATGCCGGAGGTAATTTGTATTTAGCGACGACGACTGTGGCAGGCACAGCGACCACATCAGTAGCCGCGCTTACTATAAATGGCACCAATGGCAATGTGGAGATTGGCTCGTTTGCCACTTCTGACGATAATTCCCGATGGGTCTGTATAGATGCTGGCGGCGCTTCTTTTTTACAAGCAGGAGTCAATGCGGCTTCAGGCGATTGCGATACATCTTCACAGACAGTGAAGCATGATATAGCCGATATTACAGAGAGTGGTCTTGACGCACTGGCCCAGATGCGCCCGATATCATTCGTGTATAATGGTGATGAAACTAACACAACTATGTGGGGCTTCATCGCGGAAGAGCTTGACGCCATTAGTCCGACACTTGCTGGTCATGACGCAGAGGGTAATCCTCGATCGGTTCAGAAGAATGCAGTTCTGGCGATCCTTTCCAAAGCTCTCCAGGAGGAGGATGTCAAAGTCAATGTTTTATCTTCCAGCACCATCTTAATGGGTACTCGACTGACGAATTTGGAAGCAAATACATTGATTGCCACTTCTACATTGTATGTAAATACAATCGAATCGGCTCTTGGCAAAAATCTCACTCTCAATCTGGATACCGAAGGCAGATTTATCATAAATCATAGGGCCTCCACAACTAATTCTGAAGAAGCATCTTCTACTCCTGCTATAGTATTTGATTCGTTCGGCAACGCTTTCTTTGCCGGACAAATTATGGCTGATGGGTTTAGCACTGGAAATTTCTCTGATTTTGAAGACATGACGATTGGTCAGTTAGCAGCAGTCGGGGCTTCACTTACAGATTTGAATCAGACGTCATCGAGTACTTCTTTGTCACTTACAAGCATTATGCAATCTCTAAATACTTTGGCTTCTTCCACCGCTTCTACCACTCTCAAGCTTGCCTTTGATTTTGAGGATTTAAGTGGAAGACTTCTTAAAATTGAAACAGCAACCAGTACCAATATAGACTGGCTACTATCAACCAGTACAGAGGGACTCATTATCGGAACTCCGATTACTTTGAGCACCGGTCTGCAAGTAGATCAGATTGCTTCAATAAGTGATTACTTAAATTTGATTTCGAATACCGAATTTATAGGTAGACCTTACTTTAATTCTGATACGGCCGGGTTTGCCGTCATGGGTGAGGGGAGCCGTGAAGTTACAGTAATCTTTGAAAAGGAATACTTGGGACAGCCAATAGTAAATGCTACCATCTCATTTGAAGCCGCCAGCTCTACTGCTACTTCTAGCATTCCGTTTGGCGGAGATGGTATTGAAGAACAGATTTTCTCCAATGATGTGAGATTTTTGATTACCAATAAATCGGAAAAGGGCTTTACTATATTACTCAACAAACCCGCTCCTATGGATATACCATTTAGTTGGACAACACTGGCGGTAAGGTCACCAAGCATATTTACCTCTACATCCACGGTGCCAGTTGTAGAATCGGAAGTAACCATAATACCTCCTGCCTCTTCTTCGTTTGAAACTACTTCAACGGACACATCTACTACCTCAACTAATACTTCAACTCCTCCAAATCCTTCGTCGTCAGACTCCTCAGGACCTACGTCGACTACGACTCCGGCTTCCACTCCGGAAGTAATACCAGCACCGGATGAGATAATTACACCGAATGAACCAGCCCCTGAGCCAGTGGTTGAGGAACTGGTAGTAGAACCACAGACAGAACCAATCCCATCGTCAATTTCTGAATTGTGATAAAATAATTACAAATAAGCATAAAAATATGAACGAAATAAGATTTAATAAACCAACAATGCCACCCGCCTCTGCTGAAGTTTCAACAAGTGGAGGGAAAAAAGATAAACCAAAAATATGGCAAAAAATGAAAAAACAGAATATTTTTCTTGCCATAATGCTTTTAATGATTATTATTTTAGTTGGAGTATCTGTCAATTTTTACTTTAAAGCAGAAAATATTCAAATTGGATCACAGACAGCTACTGCAAATGAAGCTCAAAAAATTATTGAGGAAGTTTCAAAACTTATAGTTTTACCAAATGATGAAATTCCTACCATGGCGACAATACAGGACCCAACGAAGCTTCGCAGTCAGCCATTTTTTGCTAATGCCAAGGAAGGTGATAAAGTTCTAATTTATACCAAAGCGGGTAAGGCTATACTATATGATCCGGTAAAAAAGATAATAGTTGAAGTGGCGCCTTTAAACAATGGAACGACAAATTAGTAATTAATTTATAGAGTGATAACAATTATGGAACAACAAGTACAAACAAATTCGAGATTAAATTTTAACAAGATTTTTGAGTATTGCCTTTTGACTCTTGTCTTTCTTATACCCCTAATTTTTGCACCAAGCATTTTGGTTTCCATCTATTCTTCAAAACTGGCTTTTTTGGTAACGGTTATCGTCATATTTTTAGCGGTATTTCTAGCTTTCACTCTCTCCAAAGGGATAATCCAAATCCCAAAATCAAAATTTTTAATTCCGATTGCCCTTTTTCCTGTTATTGCGTTGGTCTCTTCATTTTTTTCCGGAAATGTAATCAATTCTGTTGCTGGGCAAGTGTTTGAATTAGGGACATCAGGATCTTTGTTTATTATGTCCATCTTACTTTTTATAGCTATCTTTGCTGTAAAAGAAGATGCCAAAATTGGGATTAAAGCAATTTTTGCTTTCTTTATTTCATCCGGCGTTGTCATCTTGCATTTGATCTTGAGGATTTTTGCCGCTTCTATTTTACCAGTCAGTGTGACTTCCAAGATTCCTAATTTTCTTTTGGGGGGGTCTATAGATACCGCTATTTTTTTGGGAGCGGCAACAATCGCTTCTCTTTCAGCTCTCAATATGCTTCCTTTGGGTAAAAAAGTCCGAATCGCCATCTATACCCTTGTTGTTACCTCGATGCTATTTATAGGAGCCATAGGATTTACTCCCGTTTTTGTAGCGGTTGGATTGTTTGCTTTGTTTTATTTCGTCTATACTTTTTCTTGGTCAATCAATCTCTCCTCAACCAATACTTTGAAAGGCGAAAAGGCTTCATTCCCGTCTCTTTTTGTATTAGTATTTTCGGTAGTGCTCATTCTTTCCAATGGAGTTATCCCAGCATATTTATCAAATACCCTAAAAATAAATTCAATTGAAATCAGACCTAATTTTGCCGTAACCATGAGTTTGGTTAGCGAATCTTGGAAAAAAAATGCAGCTCTTGGTGCCGGTCCGAATATGTTCAAAGAACTTTGGGATCTCCATAAGCCAGCTAATATAAACCTCAGTCAGTTTTGGGCCACCAGTTTTAATTCCGGTTCAGGTTTTGTGCCTACTATTGCAGCTACTACCGGTGTCTTAGGACTTTTAGCTCTTCTTTCTTTTATGGTTCTTTATTTGACTTCCGGTTTTAAATCCATCTTCTCTTCTAAAGGCGATTTTGGTTGGCGTTATGTATCCTTGACTTCTTTCCTCATCTCGCTGTTTTTGTGGGCGATGATTTTTGTTTATTTTCCGAGTATCGTTATTACCTCTCTGGCGTTTGTCTTTACCGGAATATTTGCCGCTACCTTAGTTCCACAAGGAGTTGTTTCTGGTATTAAAATAAATATTTTTTCCAACCCCAAAGCAAATTTCGTAGCTGTTTTCGGCATCGTTGTCCTCCTGATTGCTTCTATTGCCGGAGGATATTTTGTCTGGGCAAGAGTGGTTACGGCTTCAATTTACCAAAAAGGAGTTAATTTGCTCTCGTCCGGAGATAGCCAAAATGCTAAAAAGACGATCTCTCAAGCCATTCGTTTGGCGCCAAGTGATTTGTATTGGAAAAGTTTTTCTGAAGCTTCCCTCGGTCAAGCCGGAGTATTACTTAGTTCCGTATCTTCACCTAGTAGTATGACTGATTCACAAAGAACCGCTATCCAAAATGAAATATCAGATGCCATTCAGTCAGCCAGACAAGCCATAGCTTGGAATCCGAAGGATTATGAAAATTGGTTTGCTCTCGGTAGAGTTTATGAAGTCCTTGCTTCCAATGGCATACAGGGATCATCTGATAATGCCATAAGCGCTTTCAAAGAAGCGCAAAGCAGAGCGCCTCTAAATCCAGCTATCCCTCTTGCTTTCGGCAGACTGGATGCTCTTTCTGGAAATTTGGTTGGAGCAAGAGAAAATATAAATAAAGCTATAAAATTGAAAAATAATTATACTGATGCATATTTTACTCTAGCCCAACTTGAAGCATCTTCAAACAACATCCCCGCTGCCATTAAATCAATGAACTCACTGGTTCTTATGGACCCGCAAAACGCCAGTTTGTATTTTCAACTCGGTCTTTTGAATTATAATAATAAGGATTACAGTAGCGCAGCTTCTGCGCTTGAAAAAGCTATTGAGATCGTTCCAGATTATGCCAATGCCAAATATTTCTTAGGACTTTCATATGATATTTTAGGGAGAAGAGCAGATGCTACCATGCAGTTTGAAGAAATCCAAAAAACCAATCCCGATAACGCAGAAATTTCTCTCATCTTATCAAACTTGAAAGCCAGTAAATCTCCGTTTACAAATGCCAAACCGCCGATAACCAATACTCCTGAAAAGAGGGCAGAGCCTCCGATACAGGAAGATAATTAAAACCTTATAAAGAAGGAGGATAGCGTATCTTATGAAATATTTCTCTCAGAAAAATTTGTCCATGATTCTTTCGATTGCTATCGTAATTGTGGTAGTTTTAATTTTTGCTTTTAGTTCTTTTATCAAACAAGCCCAAGCTGACTGGTACAGCACCGGAGGCACTTGGAACTATCGTAAAACCATTACTATTGATAATGTAAAGGTCCCCAACACAGACCAAACTGATTTTCCTGTTCTGGTTGATATTACTGACTCTGACCTTGCTGCCAACGCTAGGTCAGATGGGTTTGATATTTTTTTCACTTCTTCCGATGGTACTACTAAACTGGCTCATGAAAGAGAAATCTATACTACCGCTACGGGCAGACTAACCACCTGGGTCAAAGTGCCGACACTTTCAACTTCAGTGGACACTCTCATATATATGTATTATGGCAATGCTTCCTCGGGCGATATGCAAGATGTAGCCCCAATCAAAACTGCCGTGTGGGATAGCAATTACAAAGGGGTCTGGCACTTAGGAGACGGGGACTCGACCGCCGCCAACTTCTACCAGGACTCCACCACCGGCAACAGCGACGGGACGTTGACGGATGGGGATGGGGATGTGACCCAGACCGACGGCCAAATCGGCAAAGCGATGAACTTCAATACTGGCGATGTTGACTTCAT
>MHWS01000013.1 GCA_001824215.1 Candidatus Zambryskibacteria bacterium RIFCSPLOWO2_12_FULL_39_16
ATCCTAAAAAACTGGAGAAAAAAGGAATTAAAAAAAGAATAATAGAACTTTTGGGAAAAGGAGAAGAAGAAGCAAAATTTTCCAAGATGCTCGCTACTATAAGAAGGGACGCGCCGATTGATTTTATTTTGTCGGAACAAAAATGGAAAGAAGGTTTGGATTTGAAAAAAGCGGAAAAACTTTTTGGGGAATTGGAGTTTAGAACTATGGGTTCACGCCTGAAAGCTGTTTTAGAAGGTCAGAAGAAAAGCTCCTCTCCAGAAAGTCCTCGGGCTCCCTCGCTTCACTCGGCCAGACTTTCTTTCGAGGACTTTTCTTCTGGCCAAGACAATGCGGAATTGGAGGAAATAAAAGTAGCTCTTTGGGTGGTTGATTCAAATATTACTGACCCAAATTTGGATGATATTTTAAATTTTGCCAATACAGATTCTCTGGAAAAAGCCAAAGAAGTTATTTTTGCAGAGCTTAAAAAAAGAGAAAGCGAATCAGTTTTTGAAAAAATAGAAAAACCCCTGATTCCTATAATTAAAAAAATGGAGAAGCATGGCGTTTTGATAGACTCTAGATTTTTAAAAAAATTAAACAAAGATTATTCGAAACAACTGGGAGAAATAGAAAAGAAAATATGGAAAGAATCAGGAATGGAATTTAATGTCTCTTCCCCAAAACAATTGGGAGAAGTGCTTTTCGACAAACTTGGGCTTAGCGTTAAATATCAGAAAAAAACATCGACTGGTGCCAAATCAACCAAAGAATCAGAATTGCAAAAAATGAAAGATCTGCATCCTATTATTCCTATGATTTTGGGATACAGAGAGCTTTCAAAACTAATCTCTACTTATATTGGACCAATCCCAAAAATGGTTGATGCTCTGGGCAGATTGCACGCCAGATTTATCCAAACCGGCACTACTACCGGCAGGATGGCTTCTAGCAGCCCTAATTTGCAAAATATACCGATAGGTTCGGAAAAAGGGAAGGTAATACGGGAAGCTTTTCTGGCTCCACAAAGTTTTAAGCTTGTAGCTTTTGATTATTCTCAGATAGAGCTCAGGATTGCGGCGTTTTTGTCCGGTGATAACAAACTCATCCAAATTTTTAAATCAGGCGAAGACGTCCACACCAGCGTTGCTTCTTACGTTTTTGGAGTGTCCAAAGAAAAAGTAGACAAAGAAATGCGCCGAAAAGCCAAAGTAATCAACTTCGGCATTCTTTATGGTATGGGAGTAAACGCTTTGATGCAGAACCTTGGTTCTGATAGAAAAACTGCTCAGGAGTTTTATAATACCTATTTTGAAAATTTCGATGGTTTGGCAAAATATTTGGATAAAACAAAAGAAGATACCAATAAATTTGGCTATACTAAAACATTTTTCGGCAGACGCAGGTATTTTGAAGGTATAAAATCAAAAATTCCTTATATAAAAGCTTCGGCTGAGAGGATGGCTATAAATGCTCCAATCCAAGGCACTTCGGCGGATATTATAAAAATTGCTATGAAAAAAATTGACGAATTTATTGAGAAAAATAAACTAGAAAACAGGGTACATCTAATCCTCCAAATTCATGATGAACTTATATATGAAATATCCGACGGTTTAATCAAAGATACACCACCTAAATTAATTGAAATCATGGAATCAGTTTTAGCTCCTGAAAAGATTTTTGGTGTGCCCATTTTAGCTAATTTTGAGATAGGTCAAAACTGGGGAGAGATGCGGTAGAATATGATGATAATAGGTGGAAATAAAAATATGGATCAAAAGAATTTATTTAAGGAATATGAAGGAGATTTCAATCAAGAGGAAACTTCTGGTCAGAAAGAAAAAAAGGAGAGAGTCTTTGGCTATAGCCCATTTGCTTTGCAGGATGCTTTAGGAGAAAAAAGCGCCAAAAAAGCTTGGATTGAGTATGAAAAATTGAGATTTGTCGGTATAGATGAAGAAGAACTTATTTACAAAGTAATAAGCAAGATAAGGGATATGACCTCTATAATAATGGGTGCAAACAAAGAAGATTTGAACCTAAAAGATTATCCGTACAACAAATCAAAAAAAGACCTCAAAAACTGGAAAGAAGAAGAACTTAAAAATCTCTACACCAAACTTGTAGAGATATATCATAACTCTCGTATAAAAGGTGACGACCTGGACATGGCGTTAGAAAAAACCCTGCTCAGTATTTAGTACCTGAATTTTATTAGTTTGGATAGAAACCACTTACTACTTATGTTTTTGTAGCCAAACTTGATGCTGATTAAAATGGTTCGGACAAAAAAACCGGCGATTAATACTTGGATAATCCAGCTGGTATTTAGAAGAGCTACCATAAAAAAATTAAAATCATAAGACAAATCAGTTATTGGTAGATTACTTATATTAACCAAGACATCACGGACTGATACTAAGGTAAAGGAAGTTACTACAAATAAACCAAACATAAAATAATCCGGGTAATCCAAAAAAGTATTTTTAGCATACTCCAAATAGATACGAACCAGCACCCTTCTTTTTAAATTACCATTCATATTTATTGAATTGATTATAAGTTTGCATAAAAATTTTCTTGGATCTATGGACCCTTACTCTAGCCGTACTATTTTTGATATTTAGTATTTTAGAGATTTCCTTAAATGATTTGCCGAGAATATACCGCAAATTTATTATTTCAGCGGTGGCTCCGCCTATCTTTTTTAAAACAAACTGCATATAACCTCTATCACTTTCAGAGGATTCACCTTGTAACCCTAAAGTTTGTAAATATGGGCTGGTACTTTCAATTTCCTCCGTTAAAGCAACAGTTGATTTTTTATATTTATTTATCTGATCAGCCAGACAGTTTTTAAATATAGTATTGGACCAAGGGGCAAATTCTCCTTTATTTGAAGAGAATTTTTTGCCGTACTTATAAATCCTTACGAATGTCTCTTGGACTACGTCCTCTGCATCATCTGTGGATCTAAGTGTTTTTTGGGCAATTCTCATGAATCGTTTATAGTGTCTGTCAAAAAGTTCACCAAAACAAGACGGCTTCTTATACGAAAGCTTCAATATTTCTTTGTCGCTCATGTTACTTATGACCATAGTTTAATCAAAAATGTTACTAAGTAACTTAATATAATAATTATAAGTCATTAATAGTATTATAGACAATAAATTAAAGTAAAGCTATGCAAAATTCAAAAATTTCTCCAAGTATACATCTTTCGCGAGCCCCGCCCCGATGGGGCGATTCAAAAAACATAACACAAAATTAATAAAAGTTAATAATTTACACAAAACTCCGCACTATTATACATTACAAAAGGCGCGGAGTTTTTGTTTTATCTATATTTTCTTACATCTGCCCGCAATTTTATTTTTTGGAAATCTATGGTATATTTCCTATGTTTTTAAAGTTGCGCCCATAGCTCAGTCGGTAGAGCAGTTGCCTTTTAAGCAAATGGTCGTAGGTTCGATTCCTACTGGGCGCACAATTCATAATAATAGATCTACAGTGGCAGATCTATAGCATAAGCGCCGGCGCCGGAGAAAAGAAGAGAAAGGACAATGGCGAAAAGCATAACATAAAAAATCAAGTTTCTTTTTAAAATGACAGGCTCTTTATATTCAACATAAGCTTCGGTAAATGTTAGAAGTCCCAAAATAAGAGCGGCAATTTGAGTGTAAAATCCAAAAATAAGCATTATGCCTAGAGCTACTTCGATTGCTCCAAATATTTTAACTGCCAATTTTGGGTTGGGCACTCTTAAAGTAGAGAAGGAAACAATCCACTTTTCTTTTTCACTTTTAAAAGCCAAGACACCCAAATCAATAAATATAAGTCCCACTACTATGCGCAATATAAATGGAGCCAAAAGTGAATATGTAAGCAGGTCTGGAAATGGATTTAACATGGCTGTATTATAGCAATTATGAAAATAATTGTCATTTTGAACGATATCCGAAGTTCTGAGAATGTTGGTTCTATTTTTAGAACGGCAGATGCGGCTGGGATTTCAAAAATAATCCTTGCAGGCTATACCCCAGCTCCGATTGATAGGTTTGGCAGAGAAAATAGGGGACTTGCCAAAGCAGCACTTGGAGCGGAAAAGTTTGTGGAATGGGAGAAAGTTGAGACTCTTAGAGAAGCAATTAAAAATATGAAGAATTTTTCAGATTTTAAAATAATAGCAATCGAACAAGACAAAAAAGCTATTGATTACAAAGAAATAAGAATCGACAAAACAAAGAATGCCGCTTTAGTTTTTGGAAATGAAGTAGATGGTTTATCAAAAGAAGACCTCAAACTTTGCGACCTAATCGCTCAAATCCCTATGTATGGGAAGAAAGAATCTATCAATGTCGCCGTTTCTGCCGGCATCGTTTTGTATTCTTTAATAAGTAATGGTATCAACAATTAAACCATTTTCATCATGAAGGATTATTGTGTCATGCATTTTGAGCCAAAGTGTTCCGAATCTGTTTAAATAAAGGCGATACTCGTTGCCGGGAAAATCAGTATCGCTAAAGTGTATAGCCACGCAAGTATTGTAATTTATTTGGGTGGTTAAGTAGCTTTTACAAGTCGATGGCACAAAATCTGGCAAATTTCTTATAAATTCGCTGTCTATAGTGGAGCACCGCGGTATCCTCTCTATAATTTTCGTGCATTCATCATTGATATCGTAATCACTGGAAAATTTTGGCAGTTTTTCATCTCGCGGCCGCGGACACTCTAAAGAAAGTCCTGGAGAGAAAGTCCTGTCTTCTTCAAAATAACCGGTGCATTTATTTGTGCGGAAAGAGACTCCTATAGGAGAAAACCCTTTGATTAAGTAAACCCTATCTCCTTGCCCTAGGACAGTGTTGCTATCTGCTTTAGTGAATGGGAACGGAAGAAGAGAGGCTCCGTCGATAACGGCATAATATCCGGAGATTTCACTTTTTAGGTACCAGCCGGTTATTTTTACAACTTCGGTCTTTCCAAGATTGGTAAAAAGAGTAATATATTCTCTACTTGGGTCGTTTCCATAAAATCCTGAAATGTTGGACATTCTAATTTTACCGTAATAAGGTGAATGTTTGCTGGTCTCTATTTTGTTTTCTATGTTTTCTTGAAGTTTTTTTATGGTTTCCTCGGCATTTTTTATACCTTCTTCCACGCTTTTATTTTGTGAATAAGTTAAATTGTTTCCTCCGTTTGCTGTTCCGACTGAAGAAGAAGTTTTTTGTATATTGTCGTTATTTAAACCCGATTTTTTAATTGGCTCATAGACGAGCCCAATAACGATAAATAAGCCAAGCAGTATAAGAATTAATTGTTTATTATCCTCCATGTTTTATTTGATGTTTAGGGCAGAAATGAGCACTTCTGCCTCTAATCATAGTTCTCTGTATTATACCTAAACAATTCTTTTTTTGACATTTTTGATCTTTTTTCCCATATGCCTTATGGAAATTTTGAAATCTTCCTTTTTCACCAAAAGCGTTTCTGTAGTCAGATTTTGAATCTCCGCCATGTTTTATTGAAAATCTAAGAATCTTTTGTGCAACTCCAAATATTTCTATCAACTTTTTCTCCGGGATTTTATCTGCTTTTGAGAATGGATGGACCCCTGTCTCCCAAAGTATTTCATCCGAATAAATATTACCAATGCCGGAGACAGCACTCTGGTCGAGTAAGCTTGACTTTATGGGTGTGTTTTTTTTGCTATGAATAATTTCAAAAAATTTTTCGGCTGAAAAATTTGGGTCAAGTGGATCGGGGCCGAGCTCCGCCAAAGTTTCGTGTTTGTGAAGCTCTTCTGTTTTAAATATTGTTATGGAAGCAAATTTTCTCATATCGGAAAGTACCAGATGTCTTTTATTTGACAGCGAAAAAACCAAATGTATGAATTTGTTAAAAGAGTCTTGCAAGGGACCTTTTTCAATTGCCACCCATTTTTTATTTTTAAATTTATATTTTCCCACCATCAAATGTCCCGTCATCTTCATATGCACAACAATGGTATGTTTATTGCTCAGATGAATCAAAATATTTTTTCCTCTTCTTTCTAAACTTTTTATTTTTGCTCCCATTACAATTTTTCTGAATTTATCAAAATATTTTCTGTTTTTGATAGTCTGTCGTGCTCCTACTGCTGTTCCAACATGAAAATCAGACCAGACGTCTCTTATCATCTTGTTGATTACCAGTTTTTTTAACCCTTCAACAGTTGTATGAACTTCTGGCAGTTCAGGCATGATTTGAGTTTTTTAATATTCTCTTCAGTTCTTCTCTGGCCACTGTTGCATCGTCCCATTCTTGCCTGCTCCCTTTGGGGCCCATTATGTAAGGATCGGTGCCTTTACCTGTGATGAGGACAGCAACTTTATTTTGATCAGTCTGAGTGAGCATAGCGAGCCGGATGGCCTTATTTATGGCTTCTCTTCTGTCTATAATTATTTCACAAGGTTTTCTTTTGATTCCTTTTTTCACTCCTTCCACGATTTCCATAGGATCTTCGTCATAAGGGTCTTCATTGGTCAAAATTATCTGGTCGCAATATTTATCAGCGATTTTGCCCATTTCCTCTCTTTTCCACTTGTCTCTGCCTCCACCAGTGTTGCCCAATATGCAAATTTTTTTATATTTATTGTATGTTTGGTAAACAGCTTTTAATGAATCCGGAGTGTGAGCATAATCAACTACGATATCAAATTCCATGTCTGCTGGCAGGCCGGTCGGCCAATTTATTTTTTCCATCCTGCCTCTAATAAAATTTATTTCTTCAAGACCTTTTTTTATTTTCTCGGGAGAAATACCGGCAAACCTTCCATAAGCAATAGCCCCAAGCATATTGGAGACATTGAAAATGCCGGGCAATTTGCTGTGAATAACGATTTTACCTATCTGGAAAGAGGAGCCTTTCTCGGTAGATTTTACCGCGATGGCATCATGGAGAGAGTAGGGAATTTTATTTTTTATATTAAGCTCCAAAAAATTTTCTCCCTCTTTATCGTCTATGTTTGCAATAATCACAGCTTTTTCCCGACCCTCCAGTTCTTTGGCAATAGAAAGTTTGGCTTGCAGATATTTTTCATAAGAGCCATGCGATTCAATATGTTCAGGAGCTAAATTCGTAAAAATAAGGGCATCAAGAAACAAAAACTTATGCCTATACTGAGGCACTCCTTCGGAACTTATCTCAATAATCGCATGAGTGCATCCTGAATCGACGGCTTGTCTCAAAAACTTTTGAGTGAAAAATCTGCCTCGCAGGGTCATTTTGAACATATTTCTCCACTCTTTATCTCCGATTTTATATCTCAAAGTGCTTGCCAGAGCTGTTTTGTACCCGGCCGACTCTAAAATAGCATTTACCAATTCGACGGTTGTTGTTTTTCCTTTGGTACCGGTAATACCTATGACGATTAATTTTCTGGCGGGAAAGCTATAAATAACAGCCCCAAGCAATGCCAATTTGTAGTGATAAATAGGCTGAGCAAATTTAAATAGACTTTTTGGGATTATTTTTCTTCCGATGTTCAATATTTTTTCCAGCGATTTTGATTCCTGCATCTTATTTCCCTAAATTTTTAAGGGCGTACTTTATTTTTTCATTGGTTCCATTTAAATCTTTCGGTAAATTTTTTATAATCTCCTGAATTTCACGTTCTCTGTAGCCCAAAGATTTTAAAGCATCAAAGACATCTACATCTTCGCCTGCCCCACCATCTCCTTTTCGTGTCGTTAGTTTCCCATCTAATTCCAAGACAATTTTTTCTGCCGTTTTTCTTCCGACGCCGGATATTTTAGTGAGTGAGGAGGTGTCCTTGGTCGCTACCGCTTCTTCAATTGATTTCACTCCGGCGACGGAGAGTATGGCAAGCCCTGATTTTGGTCCGACTCCAGAGACTGTAATCAAAAATTCAAAAATCCGAAGTTCTTCTTCCGTCTCAAACCCGTAAAGATCTATTGAATTTTCTCTAACGGCTGTGTGGGTCCAAAAATTTGCCTCTGTTCCTATCTTTAATTTTGCCAAATATGAAGGGGTGCTGTGGATCGCAAAACCAATACCGCCGGTTTTTACAATGGCTTTGGTTCCTTTTAAATTAAATATTTTACCTGTAATATGCCCGAACATAACTAGTATTATGCATAAATATTAACAAATTGCAGTTTTTTTGCCTGCCTGTTGCTGGATAGGTTTATTGCAAATAATATTGATATATGTTAATTTGTTTCCACTATGCCGATAACGTCATCAGCCAAAAAGGCCTTACGTTCTTCTAAGAAGAAGAGGGTTTTTAATTTGCGCAGAAAAAATGAAATGCAAAGTGTAATCAAAGAATACAAAAAATTAGTTTTTGCCAAAAAAACAGACGAAGCCCAAAAACTTATTCCCAAACTTCAGAAGGCTATAGATAAAGCAGAGAAAAGAGGAATCATAAAGAAGAACACCGCTGCTCGCAAAAAATCTCGCCTTGTCACTATAACCATGAGATCATAAAAACAAAATGAGCCTCGAGCGAAAATCCGCAGAGACTCATTTTCTATTCGTGTGGTTGTTGTTAACGCCGGCAATCTTCTTCCGGCACCAATTAAGGATCAGACCGTAAAACCATCCCAGAAGCAGACCTTCTGTAAAATAAAATTTAGCTGCAAACAAAGTTTTTGTTATATTTGCGCCTGCCAACAGAGCACTGGGAATATAGATTGATTGTTGGTAGATTGAAACACTGAGAGCGTCAGCGATACCTTCTTGAAGCCAACGTTTTGGGCTGCCTCGAAAAATCTTTCTAATGAAATGGGTCAATTTGGCACAATAGATATGAGCCAAAGCAGTTTTCAAGCAGAAATAGATTAAACGGGTTTCTGCCCATTGATTGAAAGTTGAACCAGAATAATGCATCTCGAGGATAATTGATATTGTCCCCGTCCAGACACCATAGAGAAGCATGGCAACTGTATCCGCAATAACCAGAGGCCAATTTATCCGTGCCAGCAACTTCCTCATCCATCCTCCTTTCTGAAAAGGTTGGAATTTTAACAACCAAAGAACTGCCTGCGAGAATATTATCTCGGTGTGGGTATGGAAGTCAATAAAAATTTATAAGTCTTTCTTTTTAGTGGCAAGTTTTTGAAATTCTATCGTGAAAGACATTGGTTGTTGCATTGCTTTACAAAATCACTCCTTTTGCTGTCACAATTATACATACAAGAGTTATATGCCTCTGATGGTTTGTAGCTCGGGAATGTTGACCTACATTCGTTTGTACACGAGTTATAAATCTCGGTTCCCAGAGTAAGACATTCACCAGAACACCTCACTATCGGTTCTTGTTTTTTTGCTGAAATAATCCAATAAGAAAAACTCCCAAAAATACAGATAATTGCAATGAAACAAATGATGTAAAAGATAATACTTCGCTTTTTTTCGTTTTTAATTATATACGATATTAGACTTGCAATCAGATAATAAAAACATCCGATTATTAAAATTATCAATACCCAACCCAAAATATTTGGTTCGGGAAAACGAAAAGGACCTCCCGTAAGATATCCCACATTTATTCCTAAGTTTTTAAAGATAGTAAATATTAGGAGGATAGAAATTAAATTGAATAAAGCAAACGGGGCTAAAAAAGGCAAAATGTAAGAACTGACGGATAATAAAAACAATAAACCAAAGATGGCGAAAGTTAATTTAGTTGGTTTTAAAAGATTCATATCAAGAATTTTCTTTACTTAAAATCAAATTATAGGCCAATTTGTTCAAATTCGCGAATTCCCCGATGGTGCCCCCGCGAGGAATCGGACCTCGATCAACAGCTCCGCAAGCCGTTATTTTATCCATTAAACTACGAGGGCTTTATTTGATTGTGTATAGCATATCCTAACGCTAAAATCTCTTTTCGTATAGAGCTACTTAAATATGAGAGTATACAAATACCATGGAAGTTTTTTCTAAATCTTTTCTTTAAACTTCTTCTTTTTATCAAAGTTTTAGTAAATTGTGATTCTGGAATTTCTAATAATTTTGACCAAAATTGCCGAGTTTCTTTTATGGGATGATAATAATGTAAATGTAAACGGACCCTAAATTTTTTCTCGTCTAGTTCATAGCAGTTTCTTAAAAGTGATATAAAAAGTTCAAGTAATTTTGGGTCAGTATTTACAAATATTAATCCGCTCACTTTTTCATGTTTTGCTCCTTCTGCCCAATAAAGCATAGAAATTAGAGATTTCTGAAAACTTACTAAATCTAATGGATAAGACAGAATTTCTTCGTCGGCTTTTTTCTGAATTTTTTCCAATTCATCCATCTTATTTTTTCTTTTTACTTTTGCAGAAAGTATACGTATATTTGCGAGATGTTTTAGCAAGGTTTTACGATCAAATGGCATACCTAAACTTTCACTAAACCAAGATGATAGGGTACTCTTAGGGATATCAAGCATTCTCTGTAATTTGTTATAAGAAACTCCTTGTTCTCGTAATTTTCTGGCTTTTTCTTTAGTTTGCTTTGTGTACATAAATAATTGGATAGATTATATATTATTAAATTATATAGTCTAGGTTCAATTATTCAAGACAATTTTTGTGGATAATTAGTTTCTACTGGGAGCACAAAATTTATCTCGCCAATATAGTATCAAACCATTTGTGGATGATTGATTCCTTTAAAAATTCTTCATCGAGAAATTCCAGGAGAACATCTCGGACGTCATTTAAGTTGATTTCCTCGTTTATTGGAATTATAGTGAGAGGAAGGAGAGAACTTACCGGATGCATCAAAATGCGAGCGCCATGAACGTGTTCATCTTCAATCCAAAAAGATCGGTATGACGTCCATGGGTAGAGTTGCCTGCCGAAAACTATCCCCTTCGGTACTATTTTTGTGGTTACAACTTTAGTTTCCTTATATGAAAGCATGCCCACTGTTACTCCGGCGATTATGATGAATATACCGAAAAGAAAATTACCAAAATAAAAAGCCAGGACTGATGCACCCAAAGTTATGGCCCCGAGTACCCAATACCAATCATTGGCTTTTTTATCAAAATGATGCTCGGGTGAATTCCATTCCAAAATAGTTTCCATTCACTATATTTTAGCATATCAAATTATCTAACAATACTGCCCGGGGGGACATTTTCTGAAACTTTGAGTAAAGAAAAAAATTGACCTGCCTGCACTTCGTCTGCACTGACAGGTGACATGTCTCCAGAAAATGCCATAATCATAGCTTGGCTTTCAAGTCCCATTATCTTTCTTGGTTCCAGATTTGTAACAAAAGTGCAGATAACACCTACAAGCTCTTT
The DNA here is from genome assembly GCA_001824215.1 of Candidatus Zambryskibacteria bacterium RIFCSPLOWO2_12_FULL_39_16. GTDB lineage: Bacteria > Patescibacteriota > Minisyncoccia > Phycocordibacterales > WO2-35-19 > WO2-35-19. The sequence continues at coordinate 11,289 of MHWS01000013.1, forward strand.
TACAGAAACAAACTTAGCGATGCCTGAAATAACTTGCCTTATATCTTCTTCACCAAAATCAACCGAAAGTTTAAGCAGTTTCTCAGAACCTTCTATTGGCTCTGCGGAAACTATTTTTCCCGCTCTTATCTCTACTTTTTTGAAATCATCTATAGTAATCATGAATAAAGTATAAGTATTTTTAATTTTATTGTCTAATGCCTATTTATGTTGTAATATCTATGTTTATGGAGGGTTGGCAGAATGGTAATGCACTAGTCTTGAAAACTAGCGGGCGCAAGCCCTTGGAGGTTCGAGCCCTCCACCCTCCGCCAAGTTTTTGTGTACCAGAAGACTCAAACAATATAAAAAGTGATATTATCGATAGGAGGAGGTTTGATATGGATAGTATAAGAGAGGAAATAGTTCTTTCAGGGATTGACGAAAAAAGACCAAGAACTCTTGAAGAGATTCGAAAGAATCTCTGTCTTAGGCGCTCGGCCTTAATTCCCATTCACAGAGTCTTGTATAGTCTTGAGCGGTTAAAGTGTGTGGAAAGAAAAAGCCGTTCAATTAGGGATAAAAAACTGGTCAGAAGTTACGGAATGCCTGTTCCGGAATTTCTTCTGACCGATGTAGGCGTCCTCTGGAGAGACAAAGGGGTTCGTCCAAAGTTTCCTTCTGTGTCATATTCTAACCATAGGCTCGCTTGAACTACTAGCGAGCCTATTCCTTTACATACCAAACTTAACCCCGCGAATCCAATAGGAAACCCAGTTTATTATAAAAAAGTACCCCCGCCAGGTGCGGGCGGGGATATTTGACCAAATTTGGTTAGATCATCAACAGATGATGGTTGGTATTGGAGAAACCAACAAACAGCCGTTTTCCAAGAACCCTAGGTATGTTTCTCGGTGGCTTACATCGGTTACCAAACGATGTTTTCGGAATTGAGGAATCCAAATACACTCCTCGTCTAGAGGTATAAGTATTTCAAGAACGCATTCACTGGTGGGGTACCATTGATGCCAAATATCACCGGGGAATTTGATCGCTTTAAATAATCCACGAACTTCTTTACTGGTTTTGAGACAGAGGTGATACCCAGATACAAATGCAACCGATACCAAAGCAATTTCCCGTGCACACTCACTTTTGGCCAGGACCTCTTGAGGAATGGTAATAGCCATAGAGCACCTCGGGAGTTACTTGGTGTACATAAATCTTCCCATACTATAATATTCTCGGACACATTTTTCAAGTACTAAAAAATCTTATATAATACATTTATGAAATACCTAGGGATTGATTTTGGGAGTAAAAGAGTAGGTATTGCCGTTTCCGACGAAACAGGCAGATTGGCTTTTCCTCATTCTGTTATTCCAAACAACGACGGACTTGTAGAGAAAATACTGGAAATTGTAAAAAGGGAAAATATTGAGGAGATAGTAGTAGGGGAGTCTAGGGATTTTAAGAATATACCGAATAAAATAATGGAGAAAATAGAAGAATTTAAGGCAGTACTTGAAGAAAAAACAAAATTAAAAATTTTATTTGAACCGGAATTTATGACAAGTAGCCAAGCGGAAAGAGGAATCATGTCTAGGCGTCCAGATACACAAAGTATTCGGGGAACGGGATCCCGACTAAAAAGTCGAGAGAAGAATGATATGCATGACGCTTCGGCTGCCGCTATTATCCTCCAATCCTTCTTGGATAAGAAACATCCTGTGTTATAATTCACAGCAATGCAGTTTAAATTTCTATCTAAATATTTCCCGCCGCCGCAATTTTTAAAACCGTCGCATATAGGAGTTTCTTTTTCCGATTTTAACATCAAAGCTATTTCGTTTGACAAAACATCAGCCAAACCCCTTTTAAAAAGCGAGATTGTACCGATTGAAAAAGGGTCAATAGTTGCCGGAAATATAGTTGATATGGAAGAAATTGTGAAAAAACTTTCAGTTGTCAGGAAAAATCTTAATTCACAGTTTGTCTTTTTTGCCATGCCGGACGAACTGGCTTTTGTTTTTTCTACCTCGGTTTTGGTCGGCTCTAAAGGAGATGCGACAGAGAGTGTCGCATTTGTTATAGAAGAGAATGTACCCCTTTCTTTAAGTGATACCGTTTTTGATTTTGTTCCAACCAAAATTGTCCGGTCTGATTTGGAATACAACGCTTCCGTGGTGGTCGCCGCTTGTGTTAAAAAAGAGTTGGAAAAATTCATAGAAGCGTTTCATAGGGCAGGATTTGAACCAATAGGTTGTATTCACGAATCTCAAGCTATCGCCAATGCTTTGGTGCCAAAAAATTTTTCAGGGACGTTATCCATTGTTCATGCCAGAAGAAACAGAGTCGGGATTTACTTGATAAAAAATAATCTGGTCTATTTTTCTACTCTAAGGTCTATTCTTGATGAAAATTACAACAAGCAGTTTTTAGACGAATATGAAAAGTTTTTGGATTATTGTTCGAGATATGATGTAGATAAAAATCAGTCCATAGAATCTGTTTTAATTTGTGGTGAATTTGAATATGCAAAAAAAATACTGGAAGCAATAATGAATTCTACAAAACCGATGAAAGATGTAAAATTATCGAATGTTTGGACAAATGTCTTTGAAATAGACAAGTATTTACCAGACATCCCCTATGAGAAATCCTTAGGCTTTACAGGGTCAATTGGAGCGATTTTATCAGAGGTAGTTTAAATTTCTAACGGGATGAACCTTTTGCCAAAAACAGAAAAAGAGATTTTAAAAAAAGGTTTTAAGTCTCGTTTTATAATAATGTTATTGTTTCTTATAGCCACTTCTTTTTTTATTGGTTTCATTATGCTTTTGCCTTCCTATCTTCTGACCTCGGGATATTTTTTTGGGACTACGCCGGGGAATAATTATTCGAAGAAAGAAGATGAGGACTCAATTAAAAAAATTCTAAATTTACCGACGGAAATAGATTCCAAATTAAAAATTTTTCAATCAAACATTGACAATGTATCAGTAGCGGATTCTTTCAATAAAATTATTGAACATCTCCCTCTCGGGGTAACCCTAAATTCGGTGTCTTTTTCAAGAAACCAAACTGATAAAGAAAAAAAAGGTGTGGCCATCTTGATATCTGGTATGGCTTCCAACAGAGACTCTTTGGTACTGTTTTCAACGAATTTGAAAGATTCTAATTCGCTCTCTTCGGTTGAGGTACCTGTTTCAAGTTTAACCAGAGATAGAAACCTTCCTTTTTCTATGAATATTTTTATTGAAAATTAAAGATGAATAATTGGGTTCCAAAAAATAAGATTGTAAAATTTGCCGCTGTCACTGCTTTATTTAGCGTGATTTTATATTTTGGCGGTCTATTTATAGTCTCCGAGAAAATAAAAAAAATAGAGGATGACTATCATAGTACCGAATCAGATTCATATAAAGAAGAAAAATTCAGAGTCATAAAATCCATAGCTGTAACAAATACAGAACCGATACAGACACTCCAAGATTTTTTTGTTCAAAAGGGTGACGAAGCAAAATTTATAGATCAGATAGAAAGTGCCGCTAGGGCTAATGGCATCAAATTTGAGACTAGTTCTATTGATGTTAGCTCAAATCAACCAGACTCATTTAAGGAAGATGTTAATGTAAAGATGGCAATAGAAGGCTCTTGGCGAAATGTGATGTATTTTATAGATAAATTAGGGAGAATGCCTTTTGGAGTTTTAGTTCTAGATACCAGTTTAAATGCAGATACACCCGGTGATTGGTCTGGCTCTGTTGAGTTTATTATTTTCAGAGAAAAATGAAATTTAATTTTTTAAAACTTAAAAAAGACAATTTACCGCCGCTAAAATCTTTGCGGCCTCAGATTTTTAATGTTGATTTGTTTTGGTTTGCAAGCCTAGGTTTGGTTTTAGTGATTTTTATAATCACCGCTTTTATTGGGTTTAAACTTTTTTACTCTCAATATTTTGAAACTTACAAACAATCGGCATCTGGCGAAGATTTTGAAAGTCTCATAAACATAGACAAACTAAAAAGTGCTATTCAAAAAAGAAGCGATCTCATAAGCAAGCCAGTCTCTTTACCAAAAGACCCTTCGTTATAAAATTTTATTTGCGTTGAGTTCTGTATTGGTGCCCTCGCTAGGAATCGGACCTAGATCTAGAAATTAGAAGTTTCTCGTTCTATCCATTGAACTACGAGGGCATGGTGCACGCTGCAGGGCTCGAACCTGCGGCCTATTGTGTGTAAAACAATTGCTCTACCAACTGAGCTAAGCGTGCGTCTCTTATTTATACATTAAAATTTGAATTGCTTCAATGTTGTGGGTGATTGAACTTGTATAAACTATACTGTGTATGATAAACTCTACTTATGAAAATAGTTGAGAAGGAAAGGGCCAGAACATTACGCAAACAGGGGAAATCCATGAATCAAATCGTAGAGGAAACTGGTTTTTCCAAAGCCAGTGTTAGTTTTTGGACTAGAGATATTGTTCTTACAAAAGCCCAAAGGAATAAAATTTCTAAAAGAGGCAGAAGCATTGAATCTATAGAAAAAAGAAGACTAAGTCGTCTTTTCAATATAAACAATAAAAGGAGAGCAATAATTGAAACAGCAAAAAAAGATTTTTCTGATTTATCCGCTAGAGATTTAAAGTTAATCGGAGCAATGATTTATTGGGGAGAAGGTGGTAAAACTGGTAATTGGTCTGTTCGTCTTGCCAATAGCGATCCGTTAATTATAAAAGTAATGATGAGATTTTTTAGAGAAATATGCAAAGTTCCTGAAAATAAATTTCATGCACATATTCACACGTTTGAAAATGCTGATGTAGAAAAAACTGAAAAATATTGGTCTGAAATATCTAGAATATCTAGGAAACAATTTTATAAAACATACATAAAACCGAGTATAGCAAGCCTACAAAAAAGAAAAACATTACCCAATGGGACTTTAGATATTTATGTCCATGATACAAAATTATTCCTAACCATTATGGGATGGATTGAAAAGATAAAGGATATATTATTAAAACCATGAAAATAGATATTTTGTACGAAGATGAATACATTTTGGCCTTAGACAAACCTTCGGGGCTTTTGGTGCATGCTGACGGCCGGAGCAAAGAGCCAACTTTGGTAGATTGGATAAATGAAAATTATCCTGATTTGAAAGGAGTGGGGGAGGAGCAAACTTTGCAGAGTGGAGAAAAAGTAAGAAGGCCTGGCATTGTACATCGGCTGGATAAAGAGACCAGTGGAGTGATTATCGTAGCCAAGACGAAAGAAGCCCATCAATTTTTTAAGGAGCAATTTAAAAGCAGAAATGTAGAAAAAATTTATAATGCAGTTGTTTGGGGAAACTTCAACCCTTCGATTTCGCTCAGGGCAGGAGAAATTTCAGGAGTGATAAATAAGCCAATCGGTAAAAGTGCTGGGGATTTTAGGAGATGGTCAGCGGAGCATGGCGCGAAAGGGGAGATGAGAGAAGCTGTTACAGAATACAAAGTTCTTGCCCAGCGAAGCTTTAGCGAAGTTGGGTTAGCTCAAGGTGAAGCTTCAGAAAATAAACTTGCCTATCTTGAAATCAGGCCAAAAACTGGTAGAACGCACCAAATAAGGGTGCATTTAAAATCAATTTCACATCCTGTTGTTTGCGATAAGCTTTATGCTCCCAATAAAATCTGCGATGAAAAAGAATGTCTAGGATTCAATCGTATGGCTTTGCACGCTCTTTCAATAAAATTAGAGCTTCCGAACCACACTCATATAAAAATAGAGTCTCCCTTGCCTCCTGAATTTGAAAGGGCTCAAAAACTTTTGAAAAATGGCTGAAAACTGATAAGATAAGCTTATGGCGGAGCAAGATAAAAATACTAATCCCCAACCTGGTAAAAGCAAAATTGCCGAAAGAGAAGAAGAAATTCTGAAATTTTGGCAAGAAAACAGGATTTTTGAAAAAAGCTTGGAAAAGCCAGCGCCTAAAGGCGAATTCGTTTTTTATGAAGGACCACCAACCGCCAATGGCAAACCAGGCATTCATCATTTGGAAGCCAGAGCTTTTAAAGATATTATTCCTCGCTACAAGACTATGCGCGGATACCACGTACGTCGCAAAGGAGGTTGGGACACCCATGGTCTACCGGTTGAACTTCAAGTGGAAAAAGAGCTAGGGCTCAAATCAAAAAAAGAAATAGAAAGTTATGGCATTGCTGAATTCAACAAAAAATGCAGAGAAAGCGTCTGGGAATATTTGGATGTTTGGAATAAATTTACCAAAAGGATTGGTTTTTGGCTGGATCAGGAAAACCCATATGTTACTTACGAAAATTATTACATTGAAGCGGTCTGGAATATTCTAAAAAAAGTTGAGAAAAGAAAACTCCTTTATAAAGACTATAAGGTAGTGCCGTGGTGCCCGCGTTGTGGCACAGGTCTTTCAAGCCATGAATTGGCCCAAGGGTATGAAGATGTGAAAGATTTATCAATAACTATAAAATTTAAAATTATCGGAGAAAAAAATACTTATTTTCTCGCTTGGACAACAACACCTTGGACACTGCCGGGGAATGTTGCTCTTGCAGTGGGTAAAAATATTGATTATGTGAAAATAAAAATCGGGGAAGAATTTTTGATTTTAGCAAAATCTCGTTTGTCTATAATTAGTGGGGATTATAAAGTTGTTGAGGAAATGAAAGGTAAAAATCTTCTAGATCTAGAATATGAACCCCTTTATCCATATTTGCAAAAAAATCTTCCAGAATCTGAAAAAGGAAAACTATCAAAAGCTTTCAAAGTTTATAATGCCGATTTTGTGACCACTGAAGATGGCACAGGAGTTGTCCATACTGCTGTCATGTATGGGCAAGACGACTTTGTGTTGGGAAATGAAATAGATTTGCCCAAGGTCCATATGGTAAATCCAGACGGGACTTTTAAAAATGATATGGATTTTATGTCCGGCAGATTCGTTAAAGAAAAAGATGAAAAAGGAAAACCTACTCTTGATGTAGATATTATTGAAGATTTGAAGAAGAAAGGATTTTATTTTCATAGCGAACCATATAAACACTCATACCCATTTTGCTGGCGTTGTCATACTCCCCTTATCTATTACGCTCGAGACTCTTGGTATATAAAAATGTCCAGTTTACGTAATGAACTTGTCGGAGAAAATGAAAGCATAAATTGGGTACCGGCCCATATAAAAGAAGGGCGATTTGGAGAATGGCTTCGGGAAATAAAAGATTGGGCAATCTCTCGTGAGCGCTATTGGGGAACTCCTCTTCCTATTTGGCAAAATCAGGAAGGCAAAAATTTTGTGATTGGGAGTATTGATGAGCTGAAAAAATACACTAAAAAATCCGGTAATAAATATTTTGTGATGCGGCATGGGGAAGCCCAACATAACGTATTGAATTCGGTAAGCAGTGTATCCGATTTTCCTCATCATTTGACCGAAAAAGGAAAAGAACAGACTACTACCGCTGCTAAAAAATTAAAAAGTAAAAAAATAGATGTTATCTTTTGTTCTCCTTTTCTGAGAACAAAAGAAACTGCCCAGATTGTTGCTAAGGAAATCGGTTTTCCTGAAGACAAGATTGAGTACGACGACAGAATCAGAGAATTGGGCTATGGAGATTTTCACTTAAAATCTGTTGATGATTTTCTAAAATATGAAGAATCTGACATGCATAATTTTGATGCTAAGTTGCCGAATGGAGAAAGTTATCAAGATGCAAAAAACAGAATCGGGGATTTTATCACTTCAATAGACGCCAAATATAAAAGCAAGAACATATTGATAGTAGCCCATGGAATATTTCACGAAGTTTTCCCAGGGATATTGGAGGGTGCAGATGCAAAAAAATCAAAGTATTTTATGGACACTATCACTCCTGAAATCGGAGGGGTCTATGAATATTCTTTTGCTTCTTTGCCTCACAACGAAAATTATGAACTTGATTTGCACAAACCTTTTATTGATCAAGTTGAACTAGAAGATGAAAAGAGAAATAAGCTTACAAGAATAAAAGAAGTATTAGACGTATGGTTTGATTCTGGGGCGATGCCTTTTGCTCAGGATGGATTAAAATCAGAAAAAGAAATTCAGTATCCGGCAGATTTTATTTCTGAAGCAGTCGATCAGACAAGAGGTTGGTTTTATACACTGCATGCCATAGGAGTACTTATGGAAAGAGGCAGATCTTTCAAAAATGTTATTTGTCTGGGGCATATTCTTGATGTAAACGGCAAGAAAATGTCCAAATCTCTCGGTAATATTGTAGACCCGTGGCTTATGATTGATAAATATGGGGCAGACGCTTTACGCATGTGGATGTATACAGTCAATCAGCCGGGGGATTCTAAAAATTTTGACGAGAAAACAGTTGATGAAGTCGTGAAAAAAGTATTTAACTTATCTTCAAACATCCTTTCTTTTTACGATTTATACAAAGATGAAGGTGTAAAACCGCATGATAATAGCAATCATATTCTAGATAAATGGATTTTAACTCGCTTAGATTTGCTTATTAAAGAAGGGGCAGAGTCGCTGGACACTTTTGAGGTGTTTGAAGCCGCAAGAGCTATACGAGATTTTGTTGGAGATTTTTCTACTTGGTATATCCGCCGTTCCAGAGACAGATTTAAATCGGAAGATATAAAAGATAAAAATAATGCTCTTGCTACCACCCATTTTGTTTTACTAGAACTGGCTAAATATATGGCACCATTCATGCCATTTTTTGCCGAACATATATATCTTAAATTGAAATCTGAAAATGACCCAGGGAGCGTCCATCTTTGTGATTGGCCTAAAATTTTAAGATCCGACGAGAAAATTTTAAATAATATGGAAGAAACGAGAAAAATTGTATCTTTGGCCTTGAAAAAAAGAATGATAGCAGGGATAAAAGTGAGACAACCGCTCAGAAGTCTAAAAATTAAAAGTGAAAGGTTAAAAAGTGGAAAAGAGTATTTTGAACTTATAAAAGACGAAGTGAATGTAAAGGAAATATTATTTGATCAAAATATGGAAGGGGAGGTGGAACTTGATACTGAGGTTACTCCAGAATTACAGAAAGAGGGGAATGCCAGGGATTTTATTAGGGCGATTCAAGAACTTCGTAAAAATAAAAATCTAACACCTTCTGATATTATAGAGATTTTAATCGAAACGGATGAAACGGGAAAAGGATTTTTGGACTCTGTCTCTAAAGAAATAAAAAAACCGACAAATGTAAGCGATTTTGTATTTCAAGAAAATAACGGAGAAATTTTGAAGATAGATGGAATGGTATTTAAGATAAGTATAAAATAGTTATGTATCGTAAGCATCATACTAGAGGCATTATTATTTCTAGTCAAATTGAAGGCAATGACAGCAGGCGGATAAATATATTTACTGAAAGTTTTGGGCTTCTAAGTACGAGAGTGCAAGGAGCTAGAAATATCCACTCCAAATTGCGAGGAGGATCTCAGGACTTTTCATTTGGCGAATTTTCTCTGGTCCACGGCAAGAGTGGTTGGCGGGTGGTTAGTGTCAGAGCGGAGATAAATTACTTTGAAGCTTTTAGAGACTCTCCTCCCAAACTTAAAATTGCCGGCAATATCCTTAGTTTGATTAAAAAATTGGTTGCCGAAGAAGCTCGCCCGACCGAGTCATTCGGGCAGGTAAAAACACCACTTTTCTCCGTTGTTTCAATTTTTTTTGATTTTTTAGTGTCAGCCAAAGAACAGGATATCGCTTTGGCGGAATGCCTGACTCTTGTGAGAATACTGCATATTTTGGGTTATATGAAGCACGATCCGGAACTTTTAATCCCGATGTCTTATTCGGAGATAAACATAAAAGATTTGGAAATGATTACTCCGAAAAGATCAAAAATGATTGAGCTGATCAACGAATCCCTCAAAGCCACTTAAATTGTGCTGTGATATAATGTTGTGATGCGGTATAGCGACGAAAAAAAGGAAAAACTGGGTAAGCTTGAAAGAAAGCTTTACTCTAGGAGTGCCCCAAACATAGTTAGCGAAAACAAATCTGGACTGAGTCACCCTTTCGACAGAGAAGATGATAAATATGTAAAAGAAAATTGGCAAAATACAGAAGTGGGTAGTTTTGATAAATTAGCATCAAGAGTATCAAATATGGCTCGAAACAAACATAGTTTTGTAAAAAAAATTTTTGTATTTTCCATACTATTTTTTATTGTTGCTTTCGGAATAGCCACTTTCGTTTTTTTTGGCGGTGTTAATCAAGTCTCGTCAAAAAATGTAGACATAAAAGTAGTTGGACCACTTTCTGTGGGGGCTGGGCAAGAGGCATCTTTTGATATAAATGTGATAAACAACAATAATGTCGATTTAGACTCTGCTTCTTTGACTGTGGAGTATGCAACTGGCACGAGGTCCTCTATTGATTTGACCAAAGAACTTAACCAAGAAAGATTTGTTTTAGGTAAAATAAAATCCGGAGAAAGTTATAATAAAAATATCAGAGCAGTTTTTTTTGGGCAGAAAGACGATATAAAACAGTTAAAAATTTCTTTAGAGTATAGGGTGCAAAATTCAAGCGCTCTCTTTTATAAGGACAAAATATATGAAATAAACATAAGTTCCGCTCCGGTTATAATCACTTCCACATATCCCAAAGAAGTCAATTCAAACCAAGATATATCTTTTAGTATAGAAATATCTTCCAATTCCAAAGACAAAATAAATAAATTTTTGGTTAATGTGCAGTATCCATTCGGTTTCGTATTTAAAGGTGCTTCTCCGGCTGCTTCTTATAGTAACAATATTTGGCAGCTTTCAGGTCTTAATTCTGGAGAAAAGAAAACAATTTTGGTAAAGGGGATTATTATCGGCCAAGACAATGAAGAAAAAGTTTTTAAGATAAATGTCGGGACCGCGAGCGGAGACGATGAAAGAGTTATTGCCATACCGTTCTCTCAATCGGTGGAGTCAGTTTTGGTAAAGAAATCTTTTATTGGTGTGAACACTCTCATTAATGGGGAGGAAGGAGATTTTGCCACTCAAGGCGGCAATCAAGTCATTACTGGATTAGTGATCACAAATAATTTGCCATCTATACTGTATAACACTTCAGTCGTGGTCGCTTTTAAGGGTGGCGCTTTTAATGGGTCAAGCGTCTCCGCTGATAACGGCGGGTTTTTTCAATCATTCAATAACACCATCTTGTGGGACAAAAGATCTGTATCGGAATTTTCTGAGATGGCACCCGGTTCCGAAGAAAAACTATCTTTTCGTTTATCGCCTCTTTTATATGCAAATATAATAAATGGAGCAAAACCGGAAATAGAAATGACCATAACCGCTAAAGGGGAAAGAATATTAGACTCGGGTTCATCTGAAGAAGTTTCTTCTGTAGAAACAAGAAAGATTATTTTGGAAACTGATTTGACTTTGTCATCAAAAATAGCAAGGTCTCTTGGAAATATTGAGAATTCCGGACCTATACCTCCAAAAGTTAATGTTCCAACTACCTATACTATAATATGGAATATCAATAATTCGTTCAATCAGGTAAGCAATGTGGAAGTTAGAGCCACTCTACCTTCTTACGTAAAATGGACTAATATAAAAAGTCCTTCAAGTGAAATATTTTCATTCAATCCCGCGAGCAATGAAGTTGTTTGGAATGTGGGCTCTGTTCTTCCAAATACCGGTTTTGGCTCTCCAAAAAAGGAAATAAACTTTCAACTGGAATTCTTGCCGAGCACAAGTCAGGTTGGGCAGTCTCCAATCATATTAGGCGAAACTTCTATTTTTGGTATTGATAAAATAACAGGTTTGAAAACAGAATCCATAGTACCGGCTGTCACCACAAATTTTTCAGGTGATCCGAGTTTTAAAGCTGGAGACGATAAGGTGGTACCGTAGATTGAAAATTAATGTTAGTTTAATTAAATTATGGCAGAAAAAGAAAACAAAATGGACAAAATAGTTTCTCTCTGTAAAAGGAGAGGGTTTATTTTTCAAGGTTCAGATATTTATGGCGGGCTTGCTGGCATCTTTGATTACGGGCCTTTAGGAGTAGAATTGAGGCACAATATTAAGCAATATTTCTGGCAGAAATTTATCACTGAACGTGAGGATGTCTATGGTATGGGGGCAGCAATACTTATGCCAGAAAAAGTTTGGGAGGCTTCTGGTCATATAGGTACAGTTGGGCTTGTTGACCCGCTTGTTGAATGTAAAATTTGTCACGAAAGAATCAGGGCAGATCAATCAGAGGTAATCGCTGATCATGAAAAAACTCACAAAAAAGAAAAAGTTGAGTGGACCGACCCAATTAAATTCAATGTTATGGTCGGCACCAAACTTGGCGCTTCCGAAAAAACCGCTACTCAAGTATATTTACGCGGAGAAATCACTCAAGGGGTGCATGTAAACTTCAAAAATATTTTGGACTCGATGCATCCCAAGATTCCTTTTGGTATTGGTCAAATTGGCAAAGCTTTTAGAAATGAAATTACTCCACGTGATTTTCTTTTTCGACTGCGTGAATTTGAGCAAATGGAATTGCAATATTATATTAAACCGGACGAAGCGGAAGGCAAAAAACAATACGAATATTGGAAGCAGTTTGCCTTTGATTGGTATATAGGTCTAGGTTTTAAAAAGGAAAATCTTCGATTGCGCCAACATGCACCTGATGAACGAGCTCATTATGCCAAAGATGCGTGGGATATTGAGTACAATACTCCATTCGCTGGCTGGAAAGAGGCTTGGGGTATACACCACAGGGCGGATTGGGATTTGAGGCGGCACAGCGAATATTCCGGGATTGACCTGTCTTATTACGACGAAGAAACCAAAGAAAGATTTACTCCGTGGGATATTGAATGTTCTGGTGGGGTTGATAGGGCTTTTCTTTTTATCTTGCTTGAGGCTTACAGTGAGGATCGGCTCGGAGGTGAAGCGAGAACTTATTTAAAACTTGCTCCAAAATTAGCTCCTGTAAAAGTAGCAGTATTTCCTCTACTTAAAAACAAGCCTCATTTGGTTGAAAAGGCCAGAGAAATATACCAAAAACTTAAAAAAGAATTTGGAGCGGTTGAATTTGACGATAATGGCAATATAGGCAAGCGCTATCGCAGACAAGATGAAATCGGCACTCCTTTTTGTATTACTATCGATTTTGATACAATTGAAAAACCTGCCCGCGCAGGCGGGGACCAGACTGTTACAGTCCGCAATCGTGATACTGGTAAACAAGAAAGAGTGTCAGAAAGTGATCTGGTATCATATTTTAAAGATAAATTTTAATAAATTGTGATATATTTAAAGGTATGGCGATCAGTTCAAGTGATAAAATAATACAGATCAGCTCCGGCACTATTATAAAAGGTATACTCATCGCCTTAGCTTTTGTTGTATTTTATTATCTACGCGATGTGGTATTGGTTGTTATACTTGCTATTATCATTGCTTCTGCCGTAGAGCCGGGGACTCGATGGTTCTTGCGTCGGGGGGTGCCGAGAATTTTGGCAGTTCTCCTTATATATTTTGTCGCTGTAATGGTATTAGTTCTAATCTTCTATTTTCTGTTTTTACCTATCTTGAATCAATCAGCTACTTTTCTATCAACACTACCTGGGTATTTGGGGGAGCTTCAAGTTTGGAATCCTCTACAAAGTAATGACTTTTTGTCTTCAAATTCGGCTATACAAGGATTTTCCGAAACCTTTTCTCTTTCTCAAATAGTTGAGCAAATAAATACTACTGTATCTAGTTTTTCAGAGGGGTTTTTCTCCACTGCTAGTATAGCTTTTGGGGGCATTCTGAGTTTCCTTCTGACGATAGTCCTATCTTTTTATTTGTCGGTTGAATCCGATGGGATTTCAAATTTTCTACGCATTGTTACTCCCGCCAAAAATGAAAAATACATTTTAAACTTGTGGAAAAGGTCTCAACACAAAATCGGCCTTTGGATGCAAGGGCAAATAATATTGGCTATTATCATAGCCATGCTTGTATTTCTGGGATTGACTTTACTTAGAGTTGATAATGCTCTCTTGCTCGCGGTGGTGGCTGGTGTGTTTGAAATCATTCCTCTTTTTGGACCTATTCTTGCCGCTATACCGGCGGTAACGTTGACTTTGGTTACAAGTGGCATGACTCCTGCTCTTATGGTTATCGGTCTTTATATTATTATTCATCAATTTGAAAATCAACTTATTTACCCGCTAGTGGTACGTAAAATCGTCGGAGTACCACCACTCATCTCCATCCTTGCTCTTATAGTCGGTTATAAATTGGCTGGTTTTGTCGGCCTTTTAATCTCAGTGCCTGTGGCCACCATGCTTATAGAATTTTTAAACGATGTAGAGCAAAATAAAATTGTTGAAGCCGAACGCTTGCGCAACACTGCCACCGAATAGTATTCTTTTCTTGTGTCTAAAACATTTTACATAACCACTACTTTGCCTTATGTGAATGCCGATCCGCATGTTGGTTTTGCCATGGAGATCATAAGGGCGGATGTTATTGCTAGAGCCAAAAAACTTCAAGGTTTCGAGGTATTTTTTAATACCGGTACTGACGAACATGGGCAAAAAATTTATCAAAAAGCTCTTGAAACAAATAAAAATCCTCAAGTATTTGTCGATGAATTGGTAGGAAGGTTTCGTGGACTTATAAATCTGCTTCAAATTTCACTGGATGTGCATTTTATTAGAACTACAGATGAGCATCATATAAAAGCCGCTCAAGAATTTTGGAAAATTTGTGACCAAAATGGTTTTATTTATAAAAAATCTTACAAAATAAAATACTGTGTTGGTTGTGAATTAGAAAAAACAGATTCGGAATTGGTAGATGGGAAGTGCCCTATTCATCCAAATCTAGAGATAGAGCTTATAGATGAAGAAAATTACTTTTTTAAATTTTCTGCTTTTCAAAAACAGCTTCTCGATTTGTACAGTAAACAGCCAAATTTTGTGGTACCAAATTTCCGTTTTAATGAAATAAAATCTTTCGTGGAAAGGGGATTAGAGGATTTTTCTATTTCTCGACTTAAATCCAAAATGTCATGGGGTATATCGGTGCCAGGGGATCAGGAACAGGTGATGTATGTTTGGTTTGACGCACTCGTTAATTATATTTCCACTTTAGGATGGCCAGAAGATAAAAATAATTTTGAAAAATTTTGGACAAACGGCACTCCGACTCAATATTGCGGTAAGGATAATATTCGGATGCAGTCGGCAATGTGGCAGGCCATGCTCCTTTCGGTCGGACTGCCTCATTCTCACCAGATTGTTATCGACGGATTTCTTATAGGTGAAGGTGGGGTGAAAATGTCAAAATCTACGGGTAATACTGTTGACCCTTATGAAGTAGTGAAGAAATATGGAGCAGAGGCTCTGCGTTATTTTGTTTGCGCCGAAACTTCAATGTTTGAAGACAGCCCGGTCTCAATGGATTTAATCAAACAGACATACAATGCAAAACTTGCAAATGGCATAGGCAATCTTGTCTCTCGAATAATGAAAATGGCAGAAGTAAATAATATTAAAGCTAGAGAAATTGATTTACAGGATTTTGAAAAACCATTTCCTTATCTTGAATTATTACAATATCTTGATAAATATGAAATAAATAAAGCATTGGATATTATATGGAAAAATATTTCTATAGCTGATAATTTGATTCAAACTGAGCAACCATTTAAGACAATAAAAACGAATAGAACTAAAGCAGAAATTGATATTAAAACATTACTCCTGTATTTAATCAGAATTTCTATTATGTTGAGACCGTTTCTTCCAAATACTGCGGAAAAAATTGAAAAACTAATCAAAGAAAATAAATCTCCAGAAACCCCTTTATTTGCAAGGAAAGATTAAATGAAATATGTAGATATACACTGTCATTTGGATTTTCCGGATTATGACTCGGACAGAGAAGGGGTTTTGGCAAGAATGAAAGAAAACGAAGTCGGGGCAATCACTATAGGAGTTGATTTTGAGACTTCAAAAAAAGCGGTTGAAATTGCGAAGCAAAATAAAAACATTTGGGCTTGTGTCGGTCAGCATCCTGAAAATATGGGAGATGGGTTTGATGAGAGGATAGAAGAACTTGCCAGAGAGCCAAAAGTGGTGGCTATAGGCGAGTGCGGACTTGATTATTTTCGTCTGGGAGAAAACAGCAAAGAAACAAAAAAGTTGCAGAAAAAGTTATTCGAAGCGCAGATTGACCTGGCTTTGGAAGTAGAAAAGCCTCTTATGCTCCACATTCGCCCGGGGGATAAGATCCCATACGATGCGTATTTTGACTCCCTGGAAATTTTGGAGAGTTACAATAAAATACACGGATCAAAATTGAAAGGCAACGCTCATTTTTATGTTGGCAATACTGAAATTCTAAAAAGATTTTTGGACATCAGTTTTACCGCCTCTTTTTCTGGAGTTGTTACTTTTACTCACGAATACGATGAAGCTGTTAAGTTTGTTCCACTTAACATGATAATGTCTGAAACAGATGCACCATTTGTTGCCCCCGTGCCGTTTAGAGGCAAAAGAAATGAGCCAGCTTATGTTGTTGAAGTAGTAAAAAAATTAGCAGAAATAAGAACTGAAAATATGTATGTTTTGAACGACTCTATTGTAGAAAATTTTAAAAGAGTTTTTGGGGTCTAATTTTGCTTTTTATTTAGAGTGTGATAGAGTGATGGCTGTTCGGGTCAGAGGCGTTTTATTATAATTGCCTCCATTATCTCGCTTTGCGAGAGGTCCCACCTGAACTAATTTATGAATGAAAATGATAATCTAATTTACGAAATCGGTTACCATCTTTTGCCAAATGTTGAAGAATCAGAAGTCTTGGTCCAGTTATTGCAAATAAAATCTATAGTCGAGGAAAACGAGGGAGTTGTTGTTTCGGAAGGAGTGCCCAAAATGGTAGTTCTTGCTTACGATATTTCAAAAAATATTGATTCTAAAAAGCAGAAATTTAATAAAGCTTATTTCGGCTGGGTAAAATTTGAGGCAGACCCATCACAAATATCAAACATAAAAAGCAAGATTGAAAATCTGATAAATATTTTGAGATTTATAATTATTAAGACTGTTAAAGAAGATACTATGCATGCCCCTAAGATACCTATGTTTAAAAAAGAAAACAGCAGTAAAGAAGAAAAAAAGGTGGAACACATAGAAAAGGTGAAGGCCTCGGAAGCAGAAATAGATAAAAGTATTGACCAACTTATTATTAATTAAACTTTATAACTTTAAACAACAACATGTATATCAACAAAGCAATCATCTACGGAAATTTGACTAGAGATCCAGAGTTGAAATCCTTGCCATCCGGGGCTCAGGTATGCGAATTTGGGGTAGCTACTAATCGTGTTTGGAAAGATAAAAATGGCGCCAAACAAGAGTCAGTGGATTACCACAACATTGTGGTTTTTGGCAGACAAGCAGAAATAGTAAAGCAATATCTTCACAAAGGCAGCGGTATTTTTTTGGAAGGTAGAATCCAGACCAGAAGTTGGGATGCTAAAGATGGCACTAAAAGATACAGAACAGAAATCGTGGCTGATAGAATACAATTTGGACCAAAGAGTGGCGGCGGTGGTTCTTATGAGCAAAAAGCTTCTGGAGATAAGCCTAAAGAAAAAGACCTGTCTGCGCAGACAGGAGAAGCTCCAGCTATTGAATATCCAGAAGAAGAAATAAATTCTGAAGACATACCATTTTAAAAACCTCACCCCCAGCCCCTCTCCTAGAAGCAGGAGAGGGGAGATGGGAGAGAAAATATAACAAATAAAAAACATGACAACCAAACAAACTTGTTACTTCAAGCAAAACGGTATTAAACACATTGATTATAAAGACATTGAGCTTTTAAAAAAGTTCCTCAATCCTCATTCTAGGATTCTTTCCAAAAAGAAAACCGGTGTTTCTACCGAATACCAGAAGAAACTTTCTGTAGCGGTCAAACGCGCTCGCTTTATGGCACTACTCCCGTATTTGAGCAGATAATCTAAAAAATCACAAATAAATTTTATCCGCTTCACCCCGTTCGCTTTGCTCACAGGACCCTCACGGCTCAAAATTTGTTTGTGATTTTTTATACTCGTTCGACGTACTCTCCGTTTTCGGTATTGATGACGATAGTATCACCTTCTTCTATAAAAAGGGGAGCGTTGACGGAAGCACCAGTCTCCACTTTTACAACCTTGTTGCCTCCTTGAGCAGTGTTGCCCTTCATGTTTGGCGGCGCTTCAATCACTTTGAGCTCTACTTTTATGGGGAACTTAACCCCGATTATTTTTTCTTGGAATACCATGGCTTTTGCCATAGAGTCTTTTTTTAAAAATTTTACACCACCACTCATCTGCTCTTCTTTTAAAGCAAATCTTTTGGAAGGGTCGCCTTCTTCGTGGAACCAATAATCTCCCTTTTGAGCATAAATAAATTTTATATTTTTGGTTTCAATATCAGCTTCTTCAGCCTTTTCCGATTGATGGAAAGAATATTCTGTAACCCTGCCGGTGATCAAGTTGCGCAGTTTAGTGGCATTGACCGGCTTTCGTTGTTGTTTGCGGAAGACGTGGCTTGCTACGACTTCCCACGGTTCACCATCAAATATGATTATTTTTCCGATTGTTATTTCACTATATTCAAGCATTGCTAGCAAAATATAGCCTATTTAAGCCATAAAATCCACTTGACAAATAAAGTATATGGGTGTATAATTGGGAGTAGAGGTAACATAAAATGGACCTGGATAAATTGAAGAAAATTCTCGAAGGTGCCACGGAATTGGCATGGTCTCACGGTGGCGCTGGTCGTTTCAATGGGAATCCATCGATTGTAATTCCACTTGTTGCGAAAGCCCTTCAGAACTGTAATCCGGAAGATTTGCAGAGGCTTCTTTTGGAAGCCGCGAAATAACCGCCGAGAGCAGGGAACTGCTCCGGCGGTTCCTTGTTTTTATTTTTTCTTATTTTTCACTATCAGTTTCTTCACTCTCATTTTTGACTGGTACGATTGACCCGCCGTTTTCTATAAGTTTTTTGCGGATGAGTTTCAAAATTTCTTCGGCAATTTTTTTATTGGTTTTGTCTTTCAAAAACTGGCGGGTGGCATCATAGCCGCGGCCGAGTTTTACCTCGTCTTTTGCATTAGCTCCGGCAGGGAGATAACCATAGCTGTTTCCAGATTTATGTATGATTCCCATTTTTTCTCCTAAAGCTATTATCTCTCCTTCTTTTGAAATACCTTCGTTATACATCAGGTCAAATTCAGTTTGTTTAAATGGGGCGGCTACTTTGTTTTTTACCACTTTGACCCTAATCCTGCCACCCATTATTTCATCACCTTTCTTTATTTGAGCGATTCTCCTTATATCAAGCCTGACACTGGTGTAAAATTTTAATGCTTTGCCTCCAGGAGTGGTTTCTGGATTTCCAAACATTACCCCGATCTGCATTCTTATTTGATTGATAAAAATAACAACGGTTTTTGATTTAGCGACAATGGCTGTCAACTTACGTAAAGCCTGAGACATAAGCCTGGCCTGCTTACCGACATGATAAGCTCCCATATCACCCTCGATTTCATCTTTTGGTGTTAGTGCCGCTACTGAATCAACAACAATAACGTCTATTTTGCCGGAACGAACCAATGATTCTACGATATCAAGTGCCTGCTCGCCATTATCCGGTTGGGAGATGAGAAGTTGGTCTATCTTTACTCCTAGTTTTTGAGAATACTCAGGGTCCATGGCATGCTCGGCATCTATAAAGGCGCAAATCCCGTCAAGTTTTTGAGCTTCAGCTATAATATGCAGAGCCAAGGTTGTCTTGCCACTTGACTCCGGCCCAAATATTTCTATGATCCTACCTCTTGGCACACCTCCTACTCCGAGAGCCGCGTCCAAGCCGATTGACCCGGTGGGAATGGAGTTAACGTCTACATGAGGCTTGTCGCCAAGCATCATTATAGAATCATCTCCGAATTTTGTTTTTATTTCTCTGACGGCGTCTTCCACTCCGGAATAATCCTTTTTCTCCACCGTTTCGTTTTTTGCCTGCCTGCCGGTAGGCAGGGCTGTTTTTCCTTTTTTCATGATATTTTAACTTTCATTAGTAGTTGTACTGATAGCCGCACTTTGTTTATAATAAATATTTATAATCTTTTCAGTCTCTTTTTTAAATCGGTCTCTAGCTTTAATTTCTATTATATTTGACCCTGGAGATAGTAGCAATTTCTCTTCAAATAATCCATCTACGTCAACAAATATAGGCCTCTCGTTGAGACTTATAAAAGTTATATTTTTTGCTCTGCCTTTTACGTTGATAGTATTATCTTTGGTTTCAATATCTTTCGTTGGACTGAATATTTCTATGGTTGGCCCGATTATCAAATTCCTGGCATTGAATAGTCCGTAAGAGACAAGTAAAAAAACAGAAAGAATAATTAAAAAACGTCTGACATTAAATCCTCCTTCAAACTCATATTTTTTATTTTTAAATATGTTCATTTTCTGAATCTTTATCTTGGTCTGGTGTAAATTCTGCCCGTGTCTCGTCTGTGTTAGTGTGGGGCAGGTTACCTTCTGGCTTTATAAGGACGTCTCTTGGTTTGGCCCCATCACCTTGGCCAATAACTCCGTTCTCTTCTAAAATATCCATCAGTCTTGCAGCCCTAGCATATCCTATACGCAGCTTCCTTTGCAAATATGAAGTAGAAGCCTTTCCTGCTTGTATCACTATTTCCCTGGCCTCCTCATATAAATCATCCTCTGCCTCGCCTCCTCTTCCTGTAAGTGATTCGAAGAGGATATTTTTAGAATGATCCGCTTCTAAATTTATTTCAGTCGGTATTTCGTTTTCCGCATTTTTCACCAGGTACTCTACCACTTTTTTGACTTCTACCTCTGATATAAAAGGGGACTGGAGCCTAATCGGCTTAGACATTTCCCCGGAAATGTAAAGCATATCTCCGGCTCCTAGCAACTTTTCAGCTCCCGCATTATCAAGTATCGTTCGGGAATCAAATTGGGAAGCCACTTGCAAAGCAATACGAGCTGGTATGTTTGCTTTTATAAGACCGGTTATAACATTGACACTTGGCCTTTGGGTCGAGAGTATGAGGTGGATGCCGACGGCTCTGCTCATTTGAGCCAAACGTATGACTGCCGACTCAAGTTCTCTTGGATATGCTTGCATTATGTCGGCAAGCTCATCTATCACTATCACTATGTAAGGCATGAGGTCTGGAGGATTGCTTCCGCTATCGGTCGACTTGTGTGGCTGGTTTTTTCTGAATTTTTCTAAAGCGGGAGATAAAATATTTTTGTGGTAAGACTCTATATCCCTGACTTTATTTTTTTCTAATACATCATAACGGCGATCCATTTCTTTGGAAGCCCATTTTAAAGACATAATAACTTTTTTGGCATCTGTGATAACCGGAGTCAAAAGGTGAGGTATTTTATTGTATTGGGTTAATTCGACTCTTTTGGGGTCTATCATTATAAATTTTAGATTTTCTGGAGAATTACGAAAGAGTAGAGAATTAATAATCGCATGTATGGTTACAGACTTTCCACTGCCGGTCGCTCCGGCAATAAGGAGATGGGGCATCTTGGCAATGTTGGCAAAAATAGAAGCTCCGGATATGCTTTTACCCAAAGCTACCATGAGAGATTTTTCAGAATCTTTGTAACCGCTTTGAGAGAGGAGGGATCCAAGCCCTACCAAAGTTTTTATACTGTTGGGTATTTCAATGCCGACCAAGGATTTGCCTGGGATAGGTGCTTCTATACGTACCGGATGAGCCGCCAAGGCTAATTCCAAATTATTCTGAAGCCCCAAAATTTTAGAAAGTTTGACTCCCTCTGCCGGTTTCAAAGCGTATCTGGTAACAGACGGACCAATAGATATCTCATCCATCTCAACAATAATGCCAAAATTTTGCAAAGTTCTTTTTATAATATTTGAATTTGCTTTTATGTCTCCCACTTCTGGTTTACCTTTATCTCTTTCCAAAAGAGAAAGTGGGGGAGGGGTATAAGGTTTAAATGAGATGTTATTCTTGATTCCAAAATCGTTATCATCTTCGGTTAAAATCAGTTTCTTGCTTAATATTGGTACGGCTTGTGGAACAATTTTTTCTTGGTAGTTATCTTTTGGTTCGTTGCTATCCAATATTTTCACTTCCTTTTCTTCATCTTCGTCTTCTTTCTTTTTTCTAAATATATCTAAAATAAAAGAAAAATTTATAGCTGTATCGAGAATAACTATCATTCCTATAATAATGAGAGCTCCTAAAATAACAGAAGTGGCATAAACATCAAACAATTTTACTAATGGTTGGTGGAGGATTTTTCCAATGAGGCCGCCTTTGCCATAAAAAGTTAAATCCAGAAGGGCCAAAGAAGATAAAAAGAAAAGCGCAGATCCAAGTGCGCGAGTTACACCGAAGGAATGTTTGATAGATTTTGCAAAAGAAATCGAGAGAAGGAGAGATAAAACCGGTAGTAGAAAATAACCCAATCCAAATAAAATTTTTAAGATGTTATACAGCTTATTTCCCAAGTCTCCAGCCATTTTCAAAGGTGCCAGCATAAGGATAATAAACAAAACAAAGAAGGATACCGCAAATATCCAGGATACAGTCTCACCTTTCAATTTTATTGACCCGGATTCTGTATCTTTGTTTTCCTTCTTTTTTCTTGCCATGCCTAAATAGTAACATATTTGAGCTTCTCCATACTTTTTAAAAGTGAATTTAAGGCCAATCCTGTTAGAGGTCCGAAACTTATGTTTCGGAATAAATTGTTATAAACAATTTCTTACCTTTAATGGGATTGACTTATTATAAAAGACAGAATATTCTTATCAATAAAGTCATAAAGTGCTTGGTTGACACTTTTAGTCTTATAATATATAATGTAAAGGACATAAAATATATAAGACAATATTAATATGTCTCATATGAATGAAATAATTCAAAAAAACATAGATTTTCTAAATATATATAATAGATCTTACAGGTTAGCAGCTGCAGTTTTTATGATTTCTAATGTAATGGATCAAGATGAAGAGTTGAGGACAAAGATAAAAAATTTGTCCCTTGAACTTGTTTCTATGTCTGTTAATTTAAAAGACACTGATTTTGGATATGCCAAAAAATTGACAGAAAATATTGAAAAAAATTCTTTAGAGCTGATGTCTATGCTTGATATAGCTTCTATAGCTGGTCTTATATCTAAAATGAATGCCGGTATCCTTAAAGAAGAATTTAAATCTTTTATTTTAGAGCTTGGGAAATTTACCGAAAAATTTGAGGACAATAAAAACCTTTCTGTTAGGAGTATATTTGAACAATCTCAAATTTTAAATACTAACAATAATCTGGAGAAAACGAATTTTAGATATGGTGTTAAAGATAATCTATTATACGGAGGTGAAATGAGAAATATGCAGACAAATGGCAAAGAAAATGGAGGGAAAAACGGTAACGGACACAAGAGAAAGGATTTAAGAAAAAATACTATACTGGAATTTATTAAAGGACATAA
This sequence comes from Candidatus Zambryskibacteria bacterium RIFCSPLOWO2_12_FULL_39_16, assembly GCA_001824215.1. Classification (GTDB taxonomy): domain Bacteria; phylum Patescibacteriota; class Minisyncoccia; order Phycocordibacterales; family WO2-35-19; genus WO2-35-19. The sequence continues at coordinate 34,831 of MHWS01000013.1, forward strand.
TAATGTCAGCATAAAAGATATAGTGCCAAATATCATCGGTTGTAGTGAAAAAACGGTTCAAAGAGAGCTGATATCGCTTATAAATGAAAACAAAATAAAGAAAATAGGGGAAAGAAGGTGGAGTAAATATTCTATTGTCACATAATCTATCGGAACTCTCCCTAAGGTAAGGGGGGTTATCAATGAGTTGACCATATTTATCAAATATGCAATACTTGAGCTAATCACCTTATCCACATGTTTCGTTTGAGAAGCTTGGGTTAAGGCGGTAAAATTCCTTTCGTTACTAAATCTGTGGTTTCTTGTCGATTAAAGAAATTATAGGGTTAGTTAAAATTTGTCATTTATTAGTTTAATATTTATTAGTTTAAGTGAGTCTTTGTTCGCAAGAATGACTACTTACTTAATAATCGTTTGATACTTTATAAAAAATTTAAAATAAAAATAAAGTTTCAGACGAATTCAAATTTATGAAATTAAAATCAAAATTGTTCACAAGCGCTGTAGCTTTCTCGATGGTTTTGAGCATGATAGCAATTCCTGCTTCCGCTCAAACTACTGCTGAACTTACAGCTCAGATCAATAGCTTGCTTGCTATGATCGCTCAACTTCAAGCACAAATCGCCGGTGGCGCAGGTGCAGGTTCTGCTACAACCTTCAATACTGACTTAACAGTTGGTTCAACTGGATCAGATGTCGTTGCTTTGCAAACTTGGCTCGTAGGTAAGGGACTCCTTACCATGCCTGCTGGTGTTGCTATGGGTTACTTCGGTAACTTGACCAAATCTGCTTTGGCCGCATATCAAGCATCAGTTGGAATTACTCCAGCCGTTGGATATTTCGGTCCTATTACCAGAGCTAAAGTCAACTCTTTGGTAGTCGTCCCAGTAGTTCCTGGAACTGTTCCGGGTTCAACTGGTATCACTACTCCTGGAGTAGAAGGTACTTTGACTGTCACCAACTCAACAGCTGGCCTAGTGTCAACTGCTTATGAGGGTGACTCAAAGGCTGCTATCTTGGGCTTCAAAGCGCAGGCCAAGACTTCAGACATTGCTATTCAGAGGGTAAAAATTGATCTTGGAACTGATACCAAGGTTTACACTGCTTTTTACAAAACATTGTATTTAACAGACACAGATGGCAATGTAATTAAATCAGTAGATCTTAACTCCTCAACAGTTGTTAAGGAGTCAAATAATTACTATGCTACCCTTTCTGGATTCAGCTATGTAGTTTCAAAAGACACCACCAAGCAAATGTATATAAAGGCTGATTTATGGTCAAACATTGATTCAGCTGATATCACTGCTCAATCTCCGCAAGTCATAACATTAGCTGACAGCGGTGTTCGTGGTGTGGATGGTGCTGGTATTGACCAGTACAGCCCAACAGAAGGCACAGATGTTACCAAATCTATTACTATCGCCGCTACTTTGTCTGACAGTGCAAGCTTGAAAGTATCACTCAACTCGTCAACTCCCAAGAAACAAGATGTCATTGCTGACGGTGGATCAGGTAATGATGAACTTGATAAATTGACCGTCTTGGTCTTTGACCTCAAAGCCGAGAAGGACAATGTTCTCGTTACTGACATAAGAATTGGAGTTGTTGATCAAGGTGATTCCGGTGCCGCTACTGTTGCTACCGCTTACCTTTTTGACGGTTCAACTGAACTTGACAATGCAGCTATAACAACTGATATGGCTACATTCGCCGACATCGACTTCACTGTTCTTAAAGACACAACCAAGACTCTTACTGTTAAGGTTGATGTCAGAGACGCTAATGTTTTATCGGAAGGCTTCATCGCTAGTGCTTCAACAACTGCAGCTGCTGACTTAGTTTCAGAAAACTCTTCAGGTGACAGCATTACTGAAACTGGTTCTGCTACCGGTAATGAAGTTGGTATCAGAAGTGCCGGACCTGAGATTACTCTTGTTTCTAAGAGTATAACTACAGCAAATACACCTCAAGGTTCACAGCTTGCCGGTGCTACTTCAACTTTGACTGCAAGCTTTACTGTTAAGGTCAAAGCTGTAGGCGCAGATTTGCTCTTGGGTACTATCGGTTCAACAACCGGTGCTATGTTCGGACCTTCAGGGTCAATCGGTAGCTTCGTTGTGTACAGGAACGGTGTTGCAGTTACTACTTTAAGTAACTCTACATCTACTGCTTACACTGTACCTTCAACCTGTACTACAGGTGTTACCCAGTCTTGTACATTGCCTGACGGTAGCGAAGTTACTATCCCAGTTACTTACTTGATTGAAGGAAGAACGGCAACCGTTGGTACTGCTGCTGCCTCTGGTCTATATGCCATAGGTCTTGAACAGATCAACTGGGTCAGTTCTACTTCAGTTCTCTCAACCTCAACCTTCATGTCTGGTGAGACAGATTGGAGAACGTCTGATGTAAGCTTCCCTTAATGTAATTAGAGCACTTGTGATTCTCACCGACTTCGGTTAGTGAGGATGCTCGGCAAAAGCCCCGCTCACGCGGGGCTTTTGTATTGGTCGGTTTTTTATTTGCAAAATACTTGCCGTGTGATAGCTTAGCGTTATAAATTTTTAAAAGATGAAAAGGGTAATTTTTTCCAGTATCTTTATAGCCTTATTTTCCTTCGGTTTTTTCTTTTCATCAAACCTAGTAAGTGCTGAAATCACCCATCCTTATACCATAGATGAAAAGCCACAAGTATTGTTCGGTGACAGTATAATAATATCAACTTCTACTCCAGACCAGACCGCAAGTTCGACATATCAAGGACTTGAAAATTATAAACAGGATTATGTTGGCGGTTACACACATTTCACTTTTACTTATACTCACGATAGGTGCTGTTTCGCTGGCTATCCTCCACGAATTTATATAACAGATGTAGACCCAAGATCCACAAGTACACCCATTGAAAAAATAAATTTCCTGGCAATTGACGCCCCTTCATTATATTGGTATCAGCCAACAGATTGGTATTTGATTGATATTCAATTTGATTCGGCTGGATTTACCATAATCATAAAACAAGAAGGAATAAATGAAGTGTGGAATGCACATACGGATGTTACAAGACTAACAGCAAAAGATTGGGTTTCTCTTACAAATTATTATCTGATGTCTCCTTCCACACAATATTCAATGTCTTTTACTCCGGTGCCAATAACGGATGTTTCTCCAACTCAAACCATTGATCCGGTTATTATTATTCCGGGGATTATGGGGAGCGCTACCAAAAATGGTAAATTAGTCATTGATCCAATATTGCACACTTATGATGACCTTATCGCTACTCTTGGAGCAAATGGATATGAAGAAGGTAAAGACCTTTTTACTTTTCCTTATGAATGGCGAGACTCAAATGTGCTCACTGCCAATTTGTTGAAAGATAAAATTAATGAAATAAAAACGACCTGTGATTGCTCGAAAGTGGATTTGGTTGCCCACTCTATGGGCGGTCTGGTGGCTCGCGAATATATTCAGTCTGGTCAATATCAAAATGACGTAGATCAAGTTATTTTTTTAGGAACGCCACATAACGGCGCACCAAAAGCATATCTGCAATGGGAAGC
>MHWS01000014.1 GCA_001824215.1 Candidatus Zambryskibacteria bacterium RIFCSPLOWO2_12_FULL_39_16
GATTGGAGTGCGACCCTTTTATAATATCCCAAAAACAAATTTTGGGCAAAAGAAAACCACCCATATTTCAGAGTGGCGGTGGAGAAAGGATTATCGCCATTGTAGGAGAACATCTCCCTGCGTTTTGGCTAACAGCGCACACACAACTAAGCCAGTCAAGGCCAAGATGCGCAGCTTTCTCTGGCCGCAGACCGCAGACAGAAACCCCAACGGCTCCCCTCTCTCCACCTCCGACAGTCTATAATTTTATATATTTTTGTCAAACAAAAAATGGTTTTAAAACAAATTCAAAATGTCGCGATAGGTGATGATGAGCATCAGCGTAATGAGAATGACGAAACCGGTAGTATTTACTACTTGAGCGAATTTTGGGTTTATTTTCTTTTTGGTGATTCCTTCAACAGCGACAAAAAGAATCCTGCCCCCATCAAGTGCCGGAAAAGGTATCAAATTTACGATAGCTAAATTTATTGAAATAAGAGCGGCAAATGTAATGAGATAAGCAAAGCCAAGCCGTGAAGCATCTCCCACCAAACTGATGATTCCTACTGGTCCCGATACTTGAGAAATATCGGCCTTCCCCACAACCGCACTTTTTATGAGGTTTGCTACCCCTAGGATTGTTAGGCGAGTTATCTCAAAAGTTGTTTTACCTCCTTCATAAAGAGCTTTGTGTATCGGTAAAGTTAGTGTCCCTACCATATCCATATCAATACCGATTATTTTTTTGTTTTCGATTATACCTGTCTTTGGTGTGATTTTAAAATCCAAAATTTTGCCACCCCGATTGACTTCCATCGAGAAACTGCCCACAGAATTATTGATAAAATTAGAGACGCTTTCGGAACTTAAATTTCCGATATCATCGCCATTACTATTAAAAATACTTTTTATTTTATCTCCGGTTTTCAAACCAACATCTTGAGCTGGAGAATTTGGGATAATGTCTACAATAGTGAGAGCCGGATTTTTGACTACTCCACCATAGTCATTCTCTACCGGAATCGGCAAACCAATCACAAAACCCAAAGAAAAGAGGACCCAGGCAAATAATATATTAAAAATTACTCCACTGGCCAATATAGTAGCCTGCCATTTTTTATTAACTTCCGTAAAACTCTTGCCCTCAGGAAAGTCCTCGAGAGAAGGTCTGGTTGAGCCTGCAAGAGCGACCCGAGGACCTTCTTGAGAGGAGCTTTCCTGAGGGCTTTCACTTTCTTCATAATTCTCTCCAAGAATCTTTACGAAACCACCAAACGGAATCCAGTTTAAAGTAAACAAAGTTCCCCACTTCTTGCCTATTTTTAAAGCCCTAGGCGGATAACCAAATCCAAATTCTTCAACTTTTACTTCCGCACCTTTGGCGGCCAAAAAATGCCCGAGCTCATGGACAAAAACAAGCACCCCCAAAACAACTAAAAAAATCAAAAATGCCATTTACTTTAAATTTTTATTTCCTTCTCTTTTTTTTCTGTTAAATCCTGCAATTTTCTGTTGCTCTCATCTATTATTTTTTGCATTTCTTCTTTAAACCTAAACTTATCATCTTCCCCCATGCCACCGCTTTTTTCCTTATCTTCAATGGCCTTTCCTGTTTTATCGCGTAAAGTTCGTAGTGATACTTTGGCTTCTTCAAATTTTTGCCTGGCTACTTTGATAAATTGCTCTCTCCTCTCGGCGGTAAGTTCTGGGAAAATAACCCGTAAGCCATTCTCAAACGGAGTAACCGATAATCCCAAACTTGAAGAATTTATAGATTTTTCAATATTTTTACCAACGCTTACATCCCACGGCTCTATCCTTACCGTTTTTACATCTTCTACCACGATATTAGCCAACTCTTTGATTGACATTCTTGAACCATAAGCTTCGACTTGCACGAAGTCAAGGATGGCGGGAGTAGCTCTACCTGTGCGAATAACCGACAATTCTCTGGCGAGCCAGTTTTCAATATCTTTACTTTTTTCTTTTAGTTCAGAAAAATTAAACATGTGATTTAGCGAAATCATATCGCGCGATACGTCCTTTGGAGCGCGATTATTCAATTATAACACACAGGAAAGCCACTCTAAAAGCATCTTTGGAGATGACCCTCTGGCAGAAGCGAAAATTTTTGCGGTTAATATGTGATTTAGCGAAATCATGTCGGCCCCACGTTCATTAAGGGCCGACGCTTTTTCTTTATAAGAAATCTCCTCTAAATTTTTAATTAATTCTTTCATTGGGGTTTTATCTTCATTTTTTGAAAGAGAACGGATGACGGATAGTTTTCTATTTATATCGGAGTTCAGAAATTTTGAACCAGTACTTTCTGTCAGTTTCGGAACTTTCTCAGATGCCGAAGGAGTCAAAATCATAACTCTTGAGATAAAAGTCGGCAAAAGCCCTCCCAAATTTTCTATATTTATAAAGAGATAAGTTCCTGTCGGCGGCTCTTCCAAAACTTTAAGCAATGCGTTCTGGGCTTCGTGGGTAATTGATTTGGTAATAACCAAAGAAACTTTTATTTCATCAATTAAAGGTTTGCCCAAAGCCCATCTTTTCAAATTTCGAGCATCATCAATACCAAACGACTCATTCTCCAAAAGCAAAAAATCTGGATTTGCTTTTATATCAAAATTCAATTCCTTTTCCAAAATACCAAAAACAAAATCGCGGTAATCTTCCTTGCCTGCAATAATATTAGCGTGATGCAATCTCTTCATATGATTTAGCGAAATCATGTCGCGCGATACGTCCTTTGGAGCGCGACTTTTTATCTTTTGGCAACTACCATTCTCTTATAAGCACTCAAATGTTCTAAGGCAATACCTGTGCCCTGAGCAACACAGTAAAGAGGGTTTTCAGCAAGAGTGGTTTTTACTCCAACCCTTCTAAATATGAGCTCCGGAAGATTTCGAAGAGATGACGTTCCACCTGTCATAATAATGCCGTAATCTATTATATCCGATGCCAATTCGGGTGGAGTCTCTTGCAAGACATCTTTGATGGCCTTTATTATTTCCCGTAATTCTCTTGAAATAGCTTTAACTATTTCATTGGTTTTAATCTCAACTGATCTGGGCAGACCAGAAATAAGGTCTCTGCCTTTTACAAACATGGAAAGCTCTTCGTCTATCGGCAAAGCTGATCCTATTTGTATTTTTACATCCTCGGCCGTCTTGTCTCCAATCGCCAAATTGAAAGTCTTTTTTATGTAGTCCGCGATAGCTTCATCGATTCTATTACCGGCACATTTAACCGAAGTGGAAAAAACAATTCCACCCAAAGAGATGACGGCAACATCAGTAGTGCCCCCGCCAACATCTGCGATCATGTGCCCTTTTGCTTCGTAAATTGGAATACCGGCTCCGATAGCCGCCAAGATTGGTTCTTTTACTACATAGGCGTTCTTAGCTCCGGCTTTTATTGCAGCTTCTATAACCGCTCTCCTTTCTGTAGAAGTCACACCAGCTGGCACGCTAATCAGCACTTCTGGTTTTATAAAACTCCAGCCACCCATAGCTTTTTTCATATAATAAGAAAGCATCGCTTCGGTCACTTTATAATCGGCAATAACTCCGTCTTTCATTGGTCTATAAGTCACTATGGCTTCCGGCGTTCTGCCTATCATTGTTTTAGCTTCATTACCCACCGCCAAAATTTTATTATCTTCAAGTGACATTGCAACAACAGAAGGCTCATTTAAAACCACTCCTTTGCCTGGTATAAAAATAAGAGTGTTTGCCGTACCCAAATCAATGCCTAATTTTTTAGAAAATAATGCCATATCCAAATACTACAAGTAAGTCCTTCTTTCGGCAATCTTGAGCTTTATATAAATCTCTGCCACAATAATTATATGTTTATTATAGAGTGTCTTCCGTTTTCAAAAAGTTTAAATAAAGATTCTCTATCTTATTTTTCGTCACAACCTGTAGAGCCGGGTTCTTTAATAAAGGTAGGTTTGAGAGGCAAAAGTGTAAATGCCCTGGTTATAGGAAGTCAAAATGCCACAGAAAGAAAAACGGAGATAAAGTCGGCAAACTTTCAATTAAAAAAAATTTCTTCCGTGATTGCCAAACCCTTTTTACAGAAAGAATTTTTGGAAGCGGTTAAAGAGACATCGGAATATTTTGTTGCCTCTCCAGGAAATATTTTGTCGCATTTGATTCCTTTATTTATTTTAGAAAATCCAAATGTTTTATCTATTTTGAAAGAAGAAAAAATTAATCCTCCAATTAATAAAGCTCACAGCGAACAAAAAACTAAAAACGAAATATCCGTATCACAAGTGCCGGATGAAGAAAGATTTATTCACTATCGATCACTAATAAGAGAAGAGTTTGCAAAGAAAAAATCGGTTTTTCTCTGCTTGCCGCAAAATGAAGACATCAGACAGGCAAAAACGAAGCTCTCGCGAGGTATAGAATTTTTTGTTTACGCTTTTCATAATGACTTAAGTAATAAAGACTTAAAAAAGGAATGGAAAGAGGCCTGTCTCGCCTCTCACCCGATATTAGTCTTGGCCACGGCAAAGTGGTTATTTTTACCCAGAGGCGATTTTGGCACAATTATTATAGACAAAGAAAACCAAAATGGCTGGAAAACTCTCTCACGGCCATTTATAGATTTGAGATTTTTTGCCGAAACTCTGGCAAATAAAAAAAATATTCGCACCGTTATAGGAGATTCTTTTTTACGAGTAGAGACTTTGAGCAAATATAAACAAGGAGAGATAACAGAGTTTGAAAATGTTAAATGGAGATTACCAAAAGATGTAGCTACACAAGTGGTGGATTTGAGAGAATCTTCTAAAAAGGAAAAGGAATTTAAAATTTTATCTCCAGAAATATTGGAGCTCATAAACCAAACAATTTCAAAAAGTTCCAATATGTTTATATTCGCGGCAAGAAAAGGACTGTCTTCTGTCACAGTCTGTCGAGATTGCGGAGAACAGGTCAAGTGCAATAATTGTTCTTCGCCGATGGTCTTGTATAAAACTAAGATTTATCCCGACCGAAACGTCGGGACAGGTGGAGCTTTCAAATGCCACCAGTGCGGAGAGACAAGAGATGCAGCGGAAGTTTGTCAAAATTGCGGGAGTTGGAAGCTAGCGGCTTTTGGTTCTGGTATCGACAGAGTGGCGGAAGAGATACGAAAAAATATTCCTAATATAAACCTCTATGAAATTCATAAAGATACTACAGGAACAAATACTAAGGCATTAAAAATAGCGGGAAGTTTTTACGAAAATAAAGGCTCAGTACTTCTAGGCACTGAAATGGCTTTCCCTTATCTATATAAAAAAGTGACAAACTCGGCCATTGTATCTTTTGATTCTTTATTTTCTATCCCTGATTTCCGCATAAGGGAAAAAATATTCCGTCTCATTTTACAAACCAAAAATATAGCCAAAGAAAATTTTCTGATTCAAAGCCGCAACCCGGATGACTCAACAGTAAAATTCGCCATAACCGGCAACTTGTTGGATTTTTACAAAAAAGAAATAGAAGATAGAAAAATTTTGGATTATCCGCCTTTTGGTATTTTTATAAAAATAACAACCAGAGGTACCAAAAATTTTGTATCCAGAGAAACTGAGATTTTAAAAAATATTTTAAAGGATTGTAACGCTGCAATATTTAATTCTGTCCACGAAAAAAAAGGTGAGCAATCAGCCGTCAACGCAGTCATTAAACTTCCCAAAGACGAATGGCCAAAACCCTCCCTTATTTCTCTTTTAAAATCACTCTCACCCCATTTTGAAATAAAAGTAGACCCCGATAATTTACTGTAAAACACCTTTCGAGCTAAGTGATTCTGTGATAAAGTGAGGGGGTGAATGAGATTGTGCAAAAAGAAAACAAGATTTTGAGAAATATTTCAAAAGAAGTGCCGATTGAAGATATCAAGAGCCGTAGGATTGAGATCATTATAAGAAGAATGGTTAAGGCTCTTAACACTCAAGAAGATGGTGTGGCTATCGCTGCTCCACAAATCGGAGAAAGTCTGCGGATTTTCGTGGTATCTAAAAAAATATTTGAAATAATGGAGGTAGAAAAGACAAAAAGCAAGGGTTCCAAAAGAGAAAATATAGAAGCGTTTGAAAAAGAAAAAACCGAATTTAAAGATATGGTTTTTATAAACCCAGAAATACTTAAACAGTCAAAAAAACAAATGTTGACGGAGGAAGGCTGTCTTTCGGTACGCTGGCTTTACGGAAAAGTAAAAAGATCAGAGAAAACTTCGGTCAGAGCTTACGATGAAGATGGCAAGTCGTTTACTTTAGGCGGTTCCGGTTTGCTTTCCCAAGCTTTACAACATGAAATTGATCATCTCAACGGGATCCTTTTTATTGACAAAGCAATAAATCTGAAAGAAATGATTCCTACAAAAGAAAAAATTAAATGAAAATAGCATTTTTTGGAGGTTCAGAATTTTCTGTTTATGTATTGAATGAACTAAAAGCTCATGGTATTTTGCCTGGACTTATTATTACCACTCCAGATAAACCAAAAGGAAGGAAACTTGTCCTTACTCCTACTCCTGTGAAAGTTTGGGCGCAAAAAAACGATATTGAGGTCATTGACCCATCTTCTTTAAAAAAAGATAACGCTTCTCTTCTCTACAAGCTCCAAGCTCTGAGTTTTAATCTTTTTCTCGTCGCTTCTTACGGCAAAATAATTCCAAAGGAAATTTTTAATATTCCAGAGAAAAAAACTTTGAATATTCATCCTTCCCTATTGCCAAAATATCGAGGAGCTTCGCCGATACAAAGCCAAATTTTAAACGATGCCGGAAGTCCCGAGCACGGCGGTGGAGTTGGAGTGACTATCATGCAAATTGACGAAGGTATGGACACTGGGCCAGTCGTTATTCAGAAAAATATTGTAACGGAAAGCTGGCCCCTTGGTAGAAAAGAACTTGAAAAAATTTTGGCTACAGAAGGAGCAAGACTTTTCGCCCACATATTGCCGGAATGGATAAAAGGAGCGATTGATCCGATAATTCAAAACGAAGATGAAGCGATTTACTGCAAAAAAGTTGAGAAGGAAGACGGAGAGATACAAATTGATTTAAATAATCCGCCAACTGACAAAGTAGCTTATCAAAACCTTCTTAAAATAAAGGCCTTTGAAGAGTGGCCAACTGCATATTTTTTTGTTGAGCGGAACGATAAAAAAATGAGAGTCATTATCACCGATGCAACGATTAAAAACGATATATTGAAAATACTAAAAGTAATTCCGGAAGGCAAAAAAGAAATGATTTTTGAAGATTTCTTAAGGGGTTGGAAAAATCAAAAATAACTTCTCTCACTCGATACGGAAATTTCTGGGCTAGAAATTTCCTTGTCCTCGGCTCAGTCAGCCTGCGGAATCTCGCTCAAGAACTATTTTTTAGTCTTTGTTTTTACTTTTTTCTCCTAAATCTTTTCCAATTTCTATCACCAACATCCACTATCCCCTTCAGCATGTTTTTTATTTGAGCTCCCCCGCGCCTGATAAGCCTCAAGGTTTTTTTCCTTTTTGATGTAAGCTCATGTACTATTTTATCTTTCACTTCGTCAATGGTTGCATAAAGATCTTCCGTCTCTGATGAAGCATAGTATGTTTGTCCATCAGCTGTGATTTGAATTTCCGCTCTGAAGATATCACCTGATTTGTGATGTCTGGATGTTTTGCCCACTTCCACATTAACCAAGACATCATCAATGCCACGGAAAAATTTATCGAGCATATTTATTTTCTTTTCAATATACTCCGATATTGGCGTAGTAAGAGCGATTCCGGTTGCTTTTATATTTAATTTCATCCCGTTAGAGTTTTTAAACGACTAATAAAACTGAATAATAAGCATAGAAATATAATATCACCATTACCACTTTTAGTAAACGTAAAACTCTAACGGGATTCATGTCCTAGCTCTTTTAAAAAAGTAAAATTTGTGTTGCATTTGCTTTTCCACAGTTTTTGGGAAGTTTTCAACAAGTAATAAACATAAAGTGAACTGTTTTACGCACATGATCATATTGATTAACAACTTAAATGGAGAGAGAATATAAGCGACGGTAGTCTTGAGAGGAGCCTCAATAAATCAAACGCAATCATCTCACATTGTTTGAGACATTATGAACCTCAAATTAGAGACGAAATCTTTTAAAAAGAGCGAGTTGCTTCCTTTCGAGACAACAAACCGGGGGAACCCAAAGATGTACGCCATGAGCGGCATTTTTGGTGAGTGTCTTGGTAAACTCAGTCAAAAATCTTTATAAGATAATTATCTATTGTCCTCTGGTCAACATTGTAAAAAATTTTATTTTCCTGACGAAGCATATCTGCTAAACTTCTACCTATAAATCTCCAGTGCCATGGCTCAAACTCATAGTAAGCATTGCCTTTTTGATAAGAAAGTATAAACCCATATTTATAGGCATTTTTCAAAAGCCAATTATAAGCATCTGATTTTTCAAAGACCGAATAATTTGATCCTAATTCTGCCGTAGTAAAATCAATGGTAGTACCTAATTGATGCTCTGAATATCCCTGGTCGGCCGAAAACGTGTTGGCGCCACTGCCGTAAACAACCGTATAGTTGTCTTTAAGAGCTATTTGCTGTCCAAATGAACGATAGGCAGAGATTATTTCCAAATTTATCCCGTCTGCTTTTGCTGCTACTATCATACTTTTCAGAAAAGGAAGCACTTTTGCGTGCATTTTTGTTTGCTTGCTTTTATCATAAAGGTAATCCGGCAGTATGTCTGTCAGATTTTCTGGCACATAATTTTCGTTTAAAAAATATACTTTAGAATACTTCTGCAGAAGCTCTTTGTCAGTTTTGGATAATTGATCCAGTTTGCCGACCGTACCCGCTATCTCACTTATTTGTCTGCTGAAAGTAGAGTTTATGTATCTCTCGATATCCAAATCTTCACTTAACTTTTTGGCGTTTGCTTCCGATTGAGCTAGATTTGATTTGGTATTTGCAAGCTCTATCTTAGTCAGATTTAATTCTTTAAAATTTTTATAAAATAAATATCCGCCTACCCCAATAATTAAAACCAATAATGTTATGGCCGCGATAGGTATAGTTATATATTTTTGGTGATGAGAGTGCTTTCCGGGCATGGGACAATTATAACACAAAAATAAGATCCCCTACCTTCTTATAAAACTTCTTATAAAAAATAAAGAATATTTTTGTATTGCCCAAAAGCCATTATTTTTGCTACAATACAAAAACATTCCGGAGTAGCTCAGCGGTAGAGCGATCGCCTGTTAAGCGATTGGTCGTAGGTTCGATCCCTACCTCCGGAGCTCGTAAAAATCTTAGGTCGTCAGAAATGACGGCCTTTGATTTTTTGAGCTCCGGAGAGCAAAGCGCCTGCGCGCTTTGCGTGTAGGGAGCGAACGGCGGAATGTAAAATTTTTAGCAAAAAATTTCCATGAGCCGGTGCCCAGACCAAAATTTGTTGGCTGAACAAATTTTGAGTCGAGGGAGATACCCCTACCTCCGGAGCAAATTTTTTAAACATATTTTGCAACATATTTTTTCTGTACCTTTCGTCAGGTTCGAACCTCTCCTTGTATTAAAATTAAATATAAGTAATATCTGTTTCGGAGGAGATTGTTCTATGACACCTTATGTAGAGTTGCAAGAAAGCGTCATCAGATGGCTTTTAAGGATACAAACAACAGAAGAGAAATTTCTCAAAAAACTTCTGCAAGCTATTAGAGAACCAAAATTTGAGCTTCCATTATTTTTGAAGGAATGGGAAGAACCTATTAGAGACCTGGGATTCAGCATTCCTCGTGACGAAATGTGGGATGTGCCCAAGGCGTTTTGTGAAATTATCCTCAAACAAATCGATGATAACGGACCAAAACTGAAAATACGAAACCTTCTCGGTTTTCCTTTGCACAATTACGGAGAGCCATATGGACTCAAAGAATGGGTAAGTATACGCGGTAGTGGACATAATCTTCTAAGAACAAAGCGATTTGGTCAACCGAGGACACTCAAAGTTGGCGACATTTTGGTTACTGGAGAGAAAGTCCTGTCTCCCCCACGTGAAGGAGGTAACGGCGCGGTCCTTGTTCATCTCTCAGGACGAAAACATGGGACTTGGCTCAGCTTTCCATCACGTACTGCTCTTGCTTTATTGACTGAAGAAGATAAACCTCCTAGAGGATTGATTGAACTTTGAATCATCTGCCGTCAACCACATCCAACGAAAACCGTTGGCTATGGTCGGCGGTTTTCTTTTATACAAAACAAGTTCTAACCCTTACAGGACTGCTGTTTGTACTCAATCATTTCATTCTTGAACAAACAGGGAGCTTCCTCTACTAAGTGGAGCCAAGTGATTATTTAGGAAATTAATTTGTTGCATTTAAAATAAAATGTAATATAATGTATTTAAATATTTAGTTTTATTATAAATAAAAAAATAACATGGAACAAGAAAATCAAGTAAGCAGTCCATCAAAAAAGAAGTTGTATTTAATAATAATTGGTATAATAGTTATTCTTCTTGTCGGATGGCTATCAATGAAAGGAGTTGGGCCTTCTATAACAGGAGTAGATGTTGATAGAAATATTAATGGCTCAACCACGTATTCAAATGATGAAGGGAGTGTGACTGTTGGGGGCAACAAAATGCCAGACGATTGGCCCGGAGATGCACCAAAATACGAAAACGCAAGCATACAATATTCCGGATCATCCAATCCGCAAACAGGGGAAGCTGGGTCAACTGTATCATTTACAACATCAGATAGTGCAGAGATAGTCGTCAACTTTTATAAGAAGGAGCTTACATCAAATGGGTGGACAGTGGAACAGACAGCGACAATGGGAGCAAGCACAATACTTGCCGCCAAAAAGGATACAAGAACTTTCGCTGTTTATATTATTGATTCAGGAAACGGACAAGTCAGTGTTACTGCCAGCGTTGTAATACCTTAAAGTAACGGCTTCGTTTCTTGAACAAACAGGGAGCTTCCTCTATTAAGCGGAGAAAATATTTGACACAAGTTTTTACTTGTTTTACTATATGCTTTAGACAGTGTCCCAAATCCAAAACTGGAGAAGTCAATGGGAGAACAAGATAAAGAGTATCAGTTTGTTTCATGCAAATGCGGAAAAACTCTAAGACTTATCATTTCAGAGAAAAACTACGGCAAAAAAGTTGTTACTGTTTGCCAGAATTGCAAGACGAAACATCTGGTGACAATATCACCGCCGGAAATTCCGAACCTTAGCGTGGATGCGGACTTTGAGGAAATCAAACCGTACGCAGAAATGCTAGCAGAGAAAATCGTTCAAGTTCTGCGAGATATCGAAAAAAGGGAAGACGTCGCTAGTTTGAGAACGTTCTTTTCAGAAAAAGGTTTTAGGGTCGGGGTGATTATCTCTCTCGGCGTTATCAAAAATGGAAACGTGCAAAAGAAGGAGATACCGGAAACAGAGAGTGATGCTGATTTCTTGAGGAAGATGAAGATACGCTACGACTAACATCCGCCACCAAGTAAATCCACTTGATAGGCGGATTTACTTTTTACACAAAACCCAACACACTCATTTCAAACTGTATTTTCTTCCAATCCAAAGTTCTGAATGCGTCCAACGAGTGGAGCCATATTTTTCTGTACCTTTCTTAGGGTTCGAACCGGTGGTATGATTTTGGTAAATGAGAAGAGGAATAACATTTGGAGCGTTTGATATCTTACACGCTGGACACTGTTTAATGCTCGAGGAAGCAAAGAAACATTGTGATTATTTGATTGTTGGACTTCAACGCGACCCGTCTATCACACTAATGGGATATCGAGGAAAGAAAAAGAATAAACCAATCCAGGCAATTGAGGAAAGAGAAATTCAACTTAGAGCTAACAGAAATGTGGATGAAATAGTATTGTATGATACCGAAGAAGACTTATATAATTTACTTTTGAAAATTAAACCAGACATAAGAATCATTGGGACCGATTGGAAAGGAAAAAAGTTTACAGGCTGGGATTTACCAATCGAAGTATATTATAATTCAAGAGGCCATTCATATTCTTCTACAGAATTAAGGGGACGAATTAAAAATTCCTAATTTGTGTAATATTTTATTGTAATCCCAGTTCTAACATAGCCAAATAGTCCGTGTATAAACAGGTTCTAAATTCCTCTATTAAACGGAGTAAAAAAGAAGAGGACTGATCACAGGAGTTAACCTGATCAGTCCTCGAGTTAGAGTCACCTACCAAAGCTGGATTATAATTTCATGACAGTACGGACCTGGCTTCGTCCAAGGAAAGGCAGGGTTGTTATTGACCGGCTTGAAGATATTGGCCATAACAACAATAAGCTTCTTGCCTCGCATCAGCGGCGTCAACTCTCGTGGGTCATCACTGAACAAACGGGAAAGGCACTGATAAAGCCTCTCTTCAACATAGTTCAGGTCGCCACCAGAAAGCACACTCAGTTCGTTGTTGCTTATCAAGCAACATCCTGGCTTTGTGAGACCTTTGGTCGCAGACAGGATCCGCTCCAAGAGCGGCCTCAGATTAGCATCCAAAGGGATACTGCTTAAATAGAAGTTTGGCATTAAAGAACTGATATCTATTGCCCGTAAATTTTGATCTTGCAATTGACGTTGCATAAGCATTCCTCCATTTGTAGGGACCGTGTATACTCTACTACAGCTTTATAGCCCCGTCAACGAGGTTCTCATCCTTTTTATTTATTACTTCATGAAGTTCCAGTCTATGATATAATTTATCGAAAGAATAAACTATTACTAATTTAATAAAATAATTATGAGTTTAGAAAATTCTTTTGATAAAAACAAGTCTTTAATCGGCGGCAGCATACCAGAGACTGTTGAGATTAAAGATGCCGTAGTGAAAGAAAAAGAAAAACCACAGATATTCAAAGATGAGCGTGATGCAAACGGTAACGGATATGTAGAATTTTTTATAGAAGCTACGCCTGTACATATGAATGAAATACATAATTTTAGAGTCGGTTATCAAGTCACAGACAAATTGGGCGGAATGCCTGGCAAAAAATGGCAAAAAGCATACGAAGAAGACTTCGGTCCATTACCTAAAACAGATACTGTTCATTAAAAAAATTCTAAACCTTCTCATTCCCCCTGAACCAAAAAAGAAATTTGCCTTTCCCTATCATGATCTAGCTCAACTAGCATGATTTCTTGCCAACTACCGCGCAAAAGTTTATGATTTTCCACGATAAGAGAAACGGACGGATGAATCATGAGTGCTTGTGCGTGGGCGTGACCATTTATACATTCGTTGATTACTCCATTTTCATCCGGTTCGCATAAATGTGTGTCTCGCTTACCGCCTGTATTTTTATTATCACAAATATCATTATGCCCATATTCCAAAACAGGATTTGCAAAATTATCTAGAACTTTACGTAAATCAGAAGTGTAGCCAATCTCCTCAGATGGACCAATGAGATTTTTTTCATTTTCATTTACCCAAATGCCACAAGTGGTATGGTGTGTTTGAATCAAAATAATCCCTCTTTTAATGCCAGAGTTTTTTATAACAGAATCCACATCCTTTGTAATAGTAATAAATTCTGCTCGATAATGAGTTTGATATTTTTTGGTTTCAAGATGTGTTGAAAATTCTCTTTTCATGGAAGTATATTATATAACAATGTTTGATTAAGTGTAAAATACACTCGATTATTTTAGCCCTATTTTATTTATAGTTATTTTTGATACACTTGTAGAGATTAGAACTTTATAAATAATCTTGATACAATATGCACATGAAAGGCTACGTTACTAACATTGAAAAGCTCTCACTTGAAAATGAAAATTTTCGCAAAGTCCTCTACACTGATAAAAACAGTCAGCTTGTGCTCATGTCACTTCTGCCGAAGGAAGAAATTGGCGAAGAGGTCCATGACGTTGATCAATTTCTGCGTGTTGAAAAAGGTACCGGCATAGTGATTCTAAGCGACATTCCTTATGATCTTGCTGATGGCAGCGCTATCATAGTCCCAGCTCACACCAAGCATAACATCATCAATACGGGTCCTGATTCGATGAAACTCTACACCATTTACATGCCACCGCACCACAAAGATGGAGTGATCCACAGAACCAAAATTGATGCAGAAGCCGATACCACCGATGAATTTGATGGTAAAACAAGTGAATAATTATATATATGATGAATGACGACTCCAGTATTTATTTCCCTACGGTTGTGACAACACGAAAACACCTCAATATTCAGATCAACAATAAAGTTGCTTTCAATGCCCATATTTCCCATTAATAAATAATATGAATTTGCCCAGCATCTCACAACTCATTAGCCTAAACGGAAAAACTACCATTGTTACCGGTGGCGCTATGGGTATTGGTTTCGGTATAGCCTATCGTTTAGCAGAAGCAGGCGCGAATATAATTATTGCTGATCTCAATGAAGAAGCAGGAAACACATCTGTGGCTGAATTGCAGAAGAATGGGTGGAAAGCGACCTTTATAAAAACTGATGTTTCAAATGAGAACGATGTGAGGTCCGCAACCAACTTTGCTGTCAAGACCTATGGCACTGTCGATATTCTTATCAACAATGCCGGCATCTATCCTATAGTTCCCGTTATGGATATGAAGCTCGAGATGTTTGAAAAAATCCTGGCAGTGAATTTGAAAAGCGTATTTCTTTTCACCAAAGCTGTGGCGGAAATCATGATCAAGCAAGGTAAAGGCGGCAAGATCATAAATATCACCTCGGTTGATGCCTTGCATCCTTCCTCAGTGGGGTTGGCAATTTATGACGCTTCCAAGCATGGTCTTTGGGGATTCACCAAAAATGCAGCATTGGAGCTTGCACCGCATAACATTCAGGTTAACGCTATCGCTCCGGGCGGTATTGCCACGCCGGGTACAGGAGCCGGTACACCCGCAACACCTGAAATGGAGACGATACTTAAAAAGTTCTTAGAAAAAATTCCGATGAAGCGCATGGGAGAGCCTGATGATATAGGCAAAGTGGCTCTATTCCTCGCTTCCGATCTTGCAAGCTATATGACTGGCTCGCAGATTGTGGTTGACGGTGGAGTGTTGCTTTCTTAAATACACTTATTCACTATTTTTTCTGCCATCGGCTTCAATCATCGGTGTTTTTAATGATAAACATTAATCAAGCTCTAACTTTTGTAGACCATTCTAGGATTGGAACTTGTATTCAACAATTGAAGGACTCATATTATTTCCTGCAGAGATATACAAAGGCAGGTGGCATATTCACCCAGATAATTTCTGTTTTTTCAACGTCTTTAAAAAAATCCTTAAGCAGGTGTCTAAAATTGATTCCACTGGGGAGAAAAACACCATGAATATAAGCGAAGGTTAAAAAAATCCCCCCATCTTCAAGTGAATCACATACAACGCCGAGCAAATCTTTCTGTGAATTTTTATCAAATGCAACCCAGGGTAAACTTGATATGATGCAATCGCAATATTCTCTATTGTATTGTAAAAGGTATTTCTTTATATTTTTGGCTGAATCATGATAAACGGTCACGTCTGGGCATCTTCTTTTGGTCTCATCGACAAATTTATCGTTTATTTCCAATGAAAAAAATTCACAGTTGGCGTTAATATGTTTTTCTATTTCCTCAGTGAAAATTCCATCCCCAGAGCCCAATTCGACTACACATTTTTTATTGGATAAATTGGCCGTGTCTATAATCAATTTAGCAAGAGCTCTTGAAGATGGCATTATTGCCCCCGTTTTTGTCGGATATCTTAAAAATTCTCTTAAAAAATTCATATAGTCTAAATTTACCCTATTGCAAATTATTCAACAACTATAGCTGTTTTTTAAAAATTGGCAATAATTATTTTTTATACACTTGTAGATATTGGGACTTTATAAATAATCTTGATACAATAAAGATATGAAAAAATTACTTATGATTTCGTCAGTGTTAGCGGTCGTCGCAGGAATTATCATGGTCCTAGGCGGAGTATGGGGTATCGTTTTTACATACGGCAACGTCGCGCGTGAAAATATCACAACACCAGATGACTCTTCTGTTCCGGGTGTCCCAGTCCGTGGTCCATTAACACTTAAGGCACAGGCCGATATTATCCGGACTCACACACTCAAATCGACTGGTAACAAAACATATTCGGAAATGCCGTCCAAGATTCCAAAAATTGATCAGAACGGCACACCCATCTTAGACGAAAACGGTACAGCTGTAATGGTACTAAATGACGCTCGCAATATCTGGGTAACCGCAACGGCACTCGTCACCGCTTTGAATCTTGGAATCATAACCTACGTATTTTCAGGTCTTATACTACTTTTCGGCCTAATATCCATTTGGACTGGTATAATTTTCCATGCTTTGAGCAATAAATACTAATCACCGACAAAATTTTTATTGAATAGTGCTAAGTGAAGTTGTATTTTCCCATGTAAGTATTATCATGTAGAGATGTCATATAATTAGACCAGTTATTATAGTTCATTAATAATCACTAATTATCAATTACTAAATAATAAAATATCATGAAAAAAAATAAATTATTTTATCTACTCTCCATAGCAACTGTCGTATCAATAGCTCTGCCTACCACCATCATTTACGCTAGGGAGAGTGACGAAGCTCCACGCGGCTCTGACGGCAGCGGTGATAGTGCAGTATCAATCCAGGTAAGGTCAGATTTAAAAGATGACGACACGGGAGATGATGATTCAATTACCAGTACTTCCTCCGTCAAATTGCGCGGTGACGGTACGGTAGACGACGACTCCTCTGTGGAGCAAGAAAGGAGTGATGATGATTCAAATGATGTAGCAGAAGAGCATCGCAGTTCGGTGTCGGCATTCGTTCAAAATCTTCTAGATTTGGCTGATGAAGATAAAAGTGGTATCGGCGAACAAGTAAGAGAAGTAGCAAAGGAACAAAACGATTCAAAAGAACGAGTTGCAAAAGCAGTTGAAGAAGTACAAAAACGAAGCAAAATTAACATTTTTATTTTTGGTCCAGACTTTAAAAATATCGGGAAAATTAGAAGTGAAATAGTCCAAACTGAAAATAGAATAGAAAAATTAAATAAGTTATTGACAGGAACTTCCACAACAACCATAAGTGCCTCAACAACTTTAGAAGTTGAAAATTTAAGAATAGAACAAGAGAAATTAAATAATTTTGTAATTGAAAATGAAAATGTGTTTAGTCTATTAGGGTGGTTCGTCAAACTATTCTCAAAGTAAAAAATAGAAGAGCCCCCCCACATTTTGCATGTGGCGGGGCCCCGTAAAGAACTGAAAGAACAGGTGACGGAGATTAGTGCTTCCCGCCATCGTCATGGTCGTTGTTATTGTAGCCGTTATTGTAGCCGTTGTTGCCATGGTCGTCGTGGTTGTCGTTGCCATGGTTGTCGTGGTTGTCGGAGTCCGGGGGTTTGTTGTTCCCCTCGTTCTCGTTTTTGTTCGTGTTTGTGTTGTTGTTTTCGTTCTCGGCATTCGATTCAGATTCAGCCTCAGCCTTAGCTTCAGCTTCCGATTTCGAAGACGAATTGGAATTTGAGTTCGACGATGAGTTGACTTCTGTCTCAACCTCATTGTCAACGTCAACTTCCGAGTTCCCTGATCCGATGACCTTACCGCCTTGGCCACCCTCTCCACCTGAACCTCCCGCACCCCCTTGGGCCGAGTTTGTGTTAGTTGAGTTTACATTGACTTGGTCTGGAATGCGGTTCTTGGCCGCATCCACAAGACCTTGAGATTTGATACTAGCTACTTTGACATTCGAGTCTGCCTTTATGCGGGCAGACTTTTCGATAGCACTCGGCAATCTGATGCCAAGAGCTGCAACACCGGTACCTATACCCATGTCACGAATGCCTTTGCCAAAACTTGCAAAATTCTGCCACCCATTTTGCTTCACTTCGTAAATCACGTGTTGGGTGGTGTTTGTTGGTACCGCAGGTTGCTGCGGCAAACCAGCCAAGTTCAGGTTAATTGTACCGGGAAATGCCGGAGACGGCGGAGCACTGAAATTGTTGTTTACCACCGGAATATTTTGTTGCACCGGTGGCACATTTTGTACCTGAGCCGGTGGCTGCGAAATAAGCTTGAGCCGATTTGCCCAGGGTTTCCCTTGATATCGGCAATCTGCCAGATACAAAGGAATGATGCCTTGTGGAGTCTGCTGATAAATTACTACAGCCTTCTCCGAAAGGACTACCTCCACTGCGACCTGGCCGGGATACTCGTTATATGCACGAGCTCCAGCAAGTCCCAAGTTAGAGGCGAGCTCTCGGGGCAACTCTTCGATAGCTGCCTTGTTGCCCTCGCTATACGACGGTTGAGCGAACAGGGAGTTTGATACCCAGTTAAGCTCACCGGCCGGAACCGTATATCGCGGGTTGGGAGTAATCCCCGCCCGTTCAACTTCTGCACGTGTCGGCACTGATGCATTTTCTGCCGATGCGACAGAAGACCTCTGGACAAAACCTTGCGACTGTCCACTTGCAGATGTAGCTGCGAGAGCCGCTCCGACACCAACTCCAGCCAGACGAGTGTACGGAGTTGGTACAAACGCCAGTCCCGCCAAACTTGTTACGATTGCTCTCCGTGGGTTTTTGACCACCCACCTGATCGCTCTCACTGGAGCGAACACTACTTTCGTAAAGCTTTTCATTGATTTCCTCCCTTTCTTTTCCTCACTGAAATTTTCGCTGGTCGCCATTTCTGGCGACTGCTTTGATTCTGATTTCAAGACTGATACTTCCGATACTTGTACTGCAGGTATCCTTTGTGACTGCATCACTTGTTGTGACGCAGATTCAGATACTTCTAATCTTTGGGGTTCTGCAGAACCCTCGGGTATTCTGGTTGATATCAGCACCGCGTTTTGTTGCGGTGCATCTGGCACTCTGGTTATCGGCATCAGTGCCGATGGAGACGTTGGTACCGGTGTCACTTTGTAAAGCGACGCGACCATCGTCGGATTGGTCTCCAAAATCGACGACAGAGGTACTACCAAAGCTACTGCTGGGTATTCTGGTTGAATCACAAAGGATTTAGCCGAATCTTGCGGAACTGTTGCTTCCGCTTTCGGCATTGTATTTTTTGCAACAGGTACTCTGGTAGTTGAAAGGTTGTCTTCAGGGCAGCCTGGGATAACAAGTACCCAGCCTGGCTGAATAATATCGGGATTCTCAATGATGTTTCTGTTTGCCTCAAATATTTTCATGTTGAGGTGTCCTATGCCA
>MHWS01000015.1 GCA_001824215.1 Candidatus Zambryskibacteria bacterium RIFCSPLOWO2_12_FULL_39_16
TTCTTTTTGCCATTTCTCAAGTCAACCCTCCACCTTTCATTATATTAGACGAAACCGATGCCGCTCTCGATGAAGCCAATTCCAAAAAATATGGCGATATGATTGAAAACCTTTCTAAAGTCTCCCAACTTATACTCATCACCCACAACCGCGAGACAATGTCCCGCGCAGGGGTCATTTATGGTGTAACCATGGGCCACGACTCGGTCTCTCGCCTCCTTTCTATCGAATTTGAAGAAGCAGTGGCTGTTGCAAAGTAAAAATAAAGCCGCCACGCGTAAACGCAGCGGCACATGTCAGATTTCTAACCCTGGAAAGCCTTTCCCGTCGCGAACAGGAAAGTGTATTTCCATAGGAACCTGACTTTGAGACAAGATTACTCTCTGAGAAAAATTTGTCAAACCAACTTAAAATCTAAAGTTTTGCGGTCGAGGTCGGCGGCGGCGAGACGGACGCGAATGGAGTCACCGAGAGAGAATTTTTTCTTAGTACGTTCTCCGACTATACAATAATTTTTCTGGTCAAGCCTATAATAATCATCACCGAGATCTTTAATACGCACCAGCCCCTCCACTTTGGTGTCTGGATCTTCGACATACATACCCCATTCGGTCACACCAGAAATAACAACCTTAAATTCTTGTCCTACTTTATCCTGCATAAACTCTATTTGCTTGTACTTGATACTGTCTCGCTCCGCTTCTTGGATTGTGATTTCTTTTTCACTGGCTTCTTGTGCAATTTTTTCAAATCTAGAAAATTCATTTTTAGGAATAGGCTCGTTTTTTAAATATCTTTCCAAAATTCTGTGAACCATCAAATCCGGATAGCGACGGATAGGGGAAGTAAAGTGGGTATAATATTGAAAAGCCAAACCAAAATGACCGATATTTTTAGTAGAGTAAGCGGCTTTAGACATTGAGCGAACAGCAGCTGTTTTAATAAGAGATTCAGAAGCGTGACCTTCTATTTGTTTAAGAAGAATATTTATATCTTTAGCCGAAACTTCTCCATTTTTTATAGGTAATTCATGCCCCAGAGCTCTGACAAAAATAGCCAATTCTTCTATCCTCTCCATTTTTGGTAAGTTGTGAATACGAAATATTGAAGCGCCACCCTTTTTGCCTACTTTATCGCTTATAAACTTGGCCACTTCTCTGTTTGCGAGTAGCATCCATTCCTCAATCATTTTCATCGTATCCAAACGAGGTTTTTTATAGATTTTTATAGGTTTGCCTTGACTATCAAGTTCAAATCTTATTTCATCGGTTTCAAATTCTATAGCTCCATTCTTTTTATTTTCCGCTCTGTAAATATTAGCGATGCGGTTGAGTTCGGACAGCGGCACTTTAAAAACCTCATCCCCAGCCCTTCCCCTAGATGCAGGGGAAGGGAGAGAGACACTCAAATTATCACTGTGCGAGAAATGTTTCCCCTCTCCTGCATTTAGGAGAGGGGTAAGGGGTGAGGTTAATATTTCTTGCGCCTCCTCATAACTAAATCTTTTATTAGAATTAATAATAGTCTTACCAAACCAACGGTCTAAAATCTTGCCGGTACTTTTTTCAATATCAAAAACCGCTGAAAACGCAAAGCGATCGACATTTGGCATAAGTGAGCAAAGACCGTTACTCAAAACTTCAGGAAGCATTGGTATGGTCCTGTCTACGAGGTATGTAGAGAAACTTCTCTTTAAAGCCTCTTTGTCAAGAGATGTGCCCGGACGGACGAAATGAGAGACATCTGCGATATGCACCCCGACTCTTATCTTGTTATCTCCGATGTCTTCATAAGAAAGAGCGTCATCAAAATCTTTGGCATCCGCTGGGTCGATAGTGAAAGTGATTATGTTTCTAAAATCCCTACGATCTGAACCAACAAGAAAAAAGCTTCTCCTCTGAAAGTCCTCGGGCTCCCTCGCTTCGCTCGGCCAGACTTTCTTCGTAGAACTTTTTTCTTGTTGGCTTTCGAATTCATCCGCAACTTTCTCTGCCTCTTTTTCGACTTCGGCAGGAAAATTATAAACAATTCCTTTATCTAAAAGGATTGATTGCATTTCGGTCTCATGTTCGCCTTTTTTGCCAATAACAGAAATAATCTTGCCTTTTGGATTTAAATTTGGGTTAGTCCAATTTTCTATTTCAACAAAAACTTTGGTTCCTGCTTGCACAGGCAGGCTGGATTTAATATCTTTTGGAAAAACTAAGATATCAACATTTCTGTAAAACTTAAAATCATTCGGCTTGAAAACTAAACCAGAACCGGACTTTTCAAGTGTTCCTACAAATTTAGTCTTATTTCTTTTTATGATTCTGGTTATCCTGCCCTTTTTTTTATCACGATCTTTGCCTATAATCTCTACTTCTACTTCATCCTTATCAAGTGCACAATTTAAATTTTCTTTGAAGACAATCACGTCTTCTTTTGATTTATCTGTTACTACGAAGCCCAACGGTTTGGGTGTGACTTTGATGATACCAATAAGTTTTTTTTTCGTTTCCCCGCCTGTGTGGGCAGGTTTATTTTTATGCATATTCGCCTATACTAACACATTTTATGGAGTATGTTATAATGTTCATACTTACTGAACTGTCAATAAATTTATGTTTTCAATAAAAGAATCAATAAAATACGGTTGGCTCAAATTAAAAGAGCATACGGAATTGGTTCTATATGCCACTCTTTTGGTCCTAGCAATAAGCAGTTTAAACGGCGGGATTGGGAGTGGTAATCGTTCGTTTGTTATACCGTTATTTAATCTCGTAGTTATCGTTTCTTCGATCATCATTAAAATTGGTTATAATAAAATATTTCTGAAGATACACGACGGAGAAAAACCAAAATTTGTAGAAATATTTAAGGAATACAGAATTTTTTGGAGATATGTTGGTGTCTCAATCTTAAGATTCTCACCACTTGCCATTTTTACCGTCATAATATTTTTGATTTTCTATTATGCAGTATTACCTCCGCTTGCGATCCTTTGTACCATAACACTTCTGACTATACTTAGTATAATCTGGGCTGTTAGGTTTTCTTTCTCGCTCATTATTATTATAGACACCAAAACCGGTCCTATAGCCGCGATGAGAGAGAGCTACGCCATTACAAAAGACAGTTTCTGGAAAATTTTATTGTTCTGGATAGTTACTGCACTATTCAACTTGTTAGGTCTGCTTCTATTCTGGGTTGGGCTTCTTGTCACTGTTCCTATCACCACTTTCGCTTCCATTTATATCTATCGAGAGTTATCTAAAGCAAAAGCCGGCCTTATACAAAATGTTTCTCCCCAGCAAGCTTGACGGATGTTTTAAAAAGAATATACTTTATCTCGCCCCCTAAATGGGGCGTTTTGTAAGACCTTTGACATAATACTTGAAATAAAAGTACAAGAATAAAGAAATTGCTTATCTTGAGCCTGGGTAAGGTTTGATAAGCAGTTGCAAGTCCCAATTTTGTTCACTTAGAGTGATTACAAAATTGAGGAGGCCGATTAAACATCGGCATAAAAATAATAAAAGTGATTTCAAAAAATGAGTAGGGATTAAAAAATTAGAATTCAAAATATAAAATAAGGTATTTTTTGTTTTGTTCCGTTCTAGAAAACTAATTTAAATAGAGAGCTTTATGCTCCATATTTAATTTTAGAGTTTGATCCTAGCTCAGGATGAACGCTGGCGGCGTGGATAAGGCATGCAAGTCTAAAGGATTTTCGGCGCAAGCCGAAGGTCCTTGGCAAACGAGGTAGTAACACGTAGGTACGTACCCTTTAGTTGAGTATAACTAGCCGAAAGGTTAGATAATTCTCAATGGTCTCTGAGGCGCAAGCCAAGGAGTAAAGATTTATCGCTAAAGGAACGGCCTGCGGCCTATCAGCTAGTTGGTGAGGTAATGGCTCACCAAGGCTATGACGGGTAGGGGAGCTGAGAGGCTGACCCCCACCGATGGAACTGAGAAACGGTCCATACACCTACGGGTGGCCGCAGTCGAGAATCTTCCGCAATGGGCGAAAGCCTGACGGAGCGACGCCGCGTGGTTGATGAAGTCCTTCGGGACGTAAAAACCTTTTATGATTGAGAAATCCGTCCGTTTTAACTGACGGTTGATCTGATCATGAATAAGGGGCTCCAAACTCTGTGCCAGCAGGAGCGGTAATACAGAGGCCCCAAGCGTTATCCGGAATCACTGGGCGTAAAGGGTGTGTAGGTGGTTTTGTTAGTCTCTTGTTAAAGCTCCCGACTCAATCGGGAAAATGCAAGGGATACGGCAAAACTTAGAGAGTGTGAGAGGTATATGGAACTCATGGAGTAGGGGTGAAATCCGTTGATATCATGGGGAACACCAAAAGCGAAGGCAATATACTGGCGCATTTCTGACACTGAAACACGAAAGCGTGGGTAGCGAATGGGATTAGATACCCCAGTAGTCCACGCCCTAAACGATGATCGCTGGGTTTTCGGAGTATCGACCCTCTGAGAGCCGAAGCTAACGCGTTAAGCGATCCGCCTGGGTAGTACGAGCGCAAGCTTAAAACTCAAAGGAATAGACGGGGACTTGCACAAGCGGTGGATTATGCGGTTCAATTCGTCGACAAACGAAAAACCTTACCAAGGCTAGAAATCTAGCTGAATGCAAGCAGAAACGTTTGCAGTCTCACAAGGACAGCTAGACAGGTGATGCATGGCCGTCGTCAGTTCGTGATTTGAATTGTTCCCTTAAGTGGGGTAACGAACGCAACCCTTGTTGGTTGTTACAAGTGTCAACCGAGACCACCCAGCACTAAGATTGGAAAATGATTTCGTTTTCTTATTTTGGTGCTGGGAGGAAGCGAGGATGACGCCAGGTCAGCATGTCCCTCTGATGCCTTGGGCCACACGCATAATACAATCGCCGGTACAACGCGTTGCGACGGGGTAACCCTAAGCTAATCGTAATAAGCCGGCGCCAGTTCGGATTGGGGGCTGCAACTCGACCCCATGAAGTTGGAATCGCTAGTAATCGCGGGTCAGCTATACCGCGGTGAATACGTTCTCAAGTCTTGTACTCACCGCCCGTCAAGTCAGGGAAGTTGGGAGGACCCAAAGGCTCGCGCAAGCGGGACTAAGGTAAACTCAATGACAAAGACTAAGTCGTAACAAGGCACGGGTAGCGGAAGCTGCTCGTGGAATATTTCAAGGTGAAAAATCTCCCATAATGTTCACAAGACATTACGGGGGTGAATGAGTCGTTATTGTGTGTTCCAATTGGACACATAATGGTTTAACGGGTACCTAAAACCGTATGGCAATTTGGAAAGACAAATAAGTCGCCTCATCGGCGACCCGCCGAAGAGGCGGGAACGGAACAAAACAAAGAATAGCTTACCCCGCGAAACTTTAGTGAAGTGGGGCTCAAAACAAAAAACTGCTTAAAAGCAGTTTTTTGTTAGTTGACATTTTGTGTTATCCTAGTATAATGCAAATGGGGGTAAATTATGGACAAATTAAAAAAGTTCTTTTTGGTATCAGGGCTTCTTTTTCTTTTCGTCTGTGCGGGAGACTGGGGAATTTCCTTGGGTGATAATGTGCCCTCCAAAATAGGCATGTCCAGTTTTCTCGCAACTCTTGTAGCTTTTTCACTCTATTTGATCACCTCTCTTATACAGAGATTAACAAGATGGGTGGATGATCTTTATGAATATTTTTTTGAAGTTCCATCTACACCACCGGACTTAAGAAGCCGCCGCTGAATATTCTTTGTCCTGCCCGGCACATCGCAAGCGAGTGCCGGGCAACTCTTTTATATATAAACAAGTGACCCACGAAGGAAATTTTTACCTTGTGCGCGCGCCAGGGATCGAACCTGGGACAACACGAGTATCAGTCGAGTGCTCTACCAACTGAGCTACGCGCGCATATTTAAAATATAGCAAAAATTAAGAGTTTTTCAAACCTTCCTCTATTTCTCAAAAAGTTATAACAGACATCTTTTTATGGCACTTTATTTTTAATCTGACCGTTTACAAAAGAGCTGATGTTTTCAATTGTGGTGTCTAAAATCCTTTTTACAGCTTCGTCAGTATTGAAAGCTATGTGGGGAGTAATGATAACTCTTGGATGATCTATGAGATAATGATTTGCCAAAACATTTTTTAACTCTTCCATATTTGGATGCGGATTAATTAAAAGCTTTTCCTCATCTATCATATCGCCCTCTTCTTCCAAGACATCAATGCCAGCGGCAGAAATGATTTCTTCTTTCAAAGCATTTACCAAAGCCGAAGTCTCAATCAGCCCGCCTCTTGCCGTATTTATAAGAACAGCTCCTTTTTTGGTATGCTTTATACTTTTTTCATTTATCATATGGCGGGTGCTATCAGAAAGGGAAGAGTGGATAGAAATAATGTCCGACTTGTTAAGCAATTCTTCAAATCCTACATATTCAAAACCAAGTTCACTATCCGAACCTTTTTTGGGAAAAGGGTCATAAGCAAGTACATTCATATCAAAGCCTTTGGCCATTTTTATGACACGGACACCAATCCTACCGGTACCAATCACACCTATTGTCTTTCCTTTCAAATCAAATCCACGCAAATTGCTCTGATTGAAAGAGCCGGTTTTGGTCACTTGCTCATGAGCTTCTGGAATCTTTCTTGAAAGTGCCAGTAGTAATGCAAAAGCAAATTCAGCCACAGTGTTTTCGCCATAAGAGGGGACGTAAACCACTTCAATATTTTTTTCTCTGGCCGCAACAATATCTATATGGTCAAAACCGGTGGAACGCGTGGTTATAAGTTTTAAATTTGGCATTTTATCCATATCTTCTTTTTGGATGGAGTGATTGACGAAAACAGAAATTACTTCGGCCGAACTTAAAATATCAGCCGTGACATTTTCCAAAAATTCCGCAAAAGAAATATTATGCCCAGTCAATCGATTGCCAACATATTTCTTTTCCCACTCTTCTTTGTATAAGTAGAGGATATTCATACGTTATATTCTACTGAATTTTTATATATCATGCCAATAGAAGTCGTTGAAAACTCATAATTGCGAAAAACTTTGTACTTGACTTTAAGTATTTAATTATCCATAATAGCCGTAGAGGTTCAAGATGAATCAATCTGATGAACTACCAAAGGCGAAATACCTTTTTGGCAGTAAAATTGAAGTACCACAAGAAATACTGTCAACTGTTGTGAGGATACTCAATGAGTCTGGCATAGAGAATCTTCGTATCACATGGAACCCAGGATCAGGATGTTTCTGTTTGCACAACGTCGATAAAGCTTTAGTACCTCCAAGCATTTTTGAGGTACTAAAGAAGCACAAAATCATTGACCCATAAGCGACAGACCATAATAAAAGTATTTATGGTCTGTCTTTGTTTTTAAACAAAAATTTTTATCAGTCGGGGTACCCGGAATCGAACCGGAGCTTCACGCACCCGAAGCGTGTATACTACCACTATACGATACCCCGTCGCTCCCGCTACGGCGGGCAAAGCCCGTCTTAGCAAAGATTGTGGGCACGGGGAGATTTGAACTCCCAAGCCTTGCGGCATACGCTCCTGAAGCGTACGCGTATACCAATTCCGCCACGTGCCCAAATAACATAGGTAATATATCACAGATTTGACCTATTTTTAATAATCTGCTAATCTGATCTGGCAATGTTAATGATAAGACTGCAAAGAGTGGGCAGAAAACATGAGCCGGTATTTCGGCTTGTTTTGACTGACTCCAAAAACGGCCCAAAGAGTGGTAAGTTTTTGGAAATATTGGGAAGCTATGATGCCAGAAGAGGGGAGAAGGCTGAATTTAATATAGAGAGAGTAAAACATTTGATGAAAGACGGAGCCCAACTGTCAGACACCGTCAATAATCTTTTAGTTAAGAGAAAAATAATAATAGGTAAAAAAATGAACGTCTTGTCTAAAAAGTCAACAAGAGTTCCCGTAGAAACCAAAGTCGCCACCGAAACACCAGAGACAGAAATCCCGATGCCCGAAGAGGTCGGGGTCCCGACTGAAAGCGTTGGGATTGCCGAGGAAAAGGCTTTATAATATACTTGCAGAGTAGTCAGAAGTTCATTATTATTAGATTATATTAAACTGAAATGGAAAAAGATGCTCAATTTTTGGAATATATTGTTAAAGGATTGTTAGATTATCCAGAAGCCGTAAAGATTACTCGCACTGTTGATGAAATGGGGGTACTTTTGAGTCTTGATGTTCACAAAGATGACATGGGTAAGATTATCGGCCGATCAGGCAATACCGCCAAAGCAATCAGGATTTTGCTCCGAGTGGTTGGTATGAAAAACAATGCTCGAGTAAATTTAAAAATCAACGAACCGGAAGGAAGCGAGAGAAGAGAACCATCTGTTAAATCAGCAAAAATGAGATCGGTAGATGATGTTATGGAAGATTTGAAGATGTAAAGTTTTAAAAACAAAATAGCAAATTTTTTGATAAGCGAGACTCGTTCTGCAGCTTTCAAAAAATTTGCTATTTTGTTTTTATGTGTTACTATTTAAATTATGAATTTCCATATAATCACATTGTTTCCAGAAAGCTTTAGCTCATATTTAAATGAGTCCATTTTGAAGCGTGCGCAAAAAGAAAAAAAAATAAAGTTTCATTTTTATAATCCTCGCGATTTCGCAAAACCAACAAAATCTCAAAAGAAAAACGAAAAACCATATTTACGAGTTGATGATAAACCCTATGGTGGCGGAGCGGGTATGGTGCTTCAAGCGGAACCGATACTCAAAGCTTTTTCGAAAGTGGAAAAGAAAATAAGAACCTCACCCCCAACCCCTCTCCTAAAAACAGGAGAGGGGAAGAAGAGAGAGAAGATCAAAGTAGTAATCTTTTCGGCCAAAGGAAAATTTTTTAATCAAAAAATGGCCTACGATTGGGCAAAGAAATACAAAGAAATAGTCTTCATAACTGGCCGCTATGAAGGTATAGACGAGAGAGTAAAGCAAGCGTTAAAAGCAGAAGAAATTTCCATTGGCCCTTATGTCTTGACCGATGGTGATGTGGCGGCAATGGTTGTATCTTCCGCGGTAGCAAGGCTTGTCCCAGGAGTTATTCGCTTGGAGTCTTTAAAAGAGGAGTCCTACTGGCGTCTTTTATTAAAAAAAGAAAAACGTGGAGAAATTGGGGAAAATGGTTTGGAATACCCCCACTATACAAGACCGAAAGTTTTCGAATATAAAGGCAAAAAATACAGAGTGCCAAAAATTTTATTATTGGGAAATCATGCGAAAATTACCGAATGGCGAAGCAAAAATAAAAAAGCGTAACTTCATATAGGACTTTGCAATACTTACAATTATTTTGTATTCTTACACTGGAAAGTGATCTGCGGAGGTGAGATTCATGCCTGATAACCCTGTTTTGTTTCGCCACAATTTCCTCCCAATCGTTGTACGTATTACTTCAATACCACGCGAAGAAGACCCATTTAAAGGTATCCCACTTTCGGTCTGCAAAGAGTTGATTGGGTTAGAACTAAAAGCAACTTTTTGGAGCGGACCGATTAACGATTTCTTCCGAAAAACAGACCACCGAATAGTTAAGTGGTTTGTGATGTGTGATGAAATAAAGAAAAAACTTGTGGAAAAAAATTCACCCGCACTAAAGTGGTGGAAAGAGAAGATTCATTCTACGATCCTAGTTTTATCCGAAGAATATTGTGAGGTCATCTCAAGATGATAAGACCTCCTTTCTAAGTAAGGTCTCTGTCACTTATGTAGTAGACAGAGACCTTTTTGTTTATATAAAATCAAAATTTTGGACCTGTGGATGCGGTTTTTAAAATTAGGGAGTAGAATTGAGTGGTAAATTTCATTACTGCAAATTTTATTATTAATAATTTTCAATATATGGAAGGATTCAATAGACCAATTGAAAAAATGAGGCCGACTAGCGAGCCTTTAGAAGTTTTGGGCAGAGAAGGAAAAATAAAAGAAGCAGAAATAAATGTAGCGGAAATGTTTAAAAAAATGATGGGGACAGATAAAAATATAGTAGAGCGCCTTATAGCAGAAGGCAGACCAAGCTTCAGCGGTCCGGAAGAAAGAAGATTTTAAT
>MHWS01000016.1 GCA_001824215.1 Candidatus Zambryskibacteria bacterium RIFCSPLOWO2_12_FULL_39_16
TAATAATAATTTTAACATTATGATGGAAGGATTCACTAGACCGCCTGAAAAAACTAGACCGACTAGCGAGCCTTTAGAAGTTTTGGGCAGAGAAGGAAAAATAAAAGAAGCAGAGATAAATGTAGCAGAAATGTTTAAAAAGATGATGGGAGTAGGCAATGATATAGTTGAGCGCCTTATAGCAGAAGGCAAACCAAGTTTCAGTGGCCCAGAAGAAAGAAGATTTTAATTTTACATATGGCAAAGTACCCTATAAAAGATGAAGTAGATTTTTTAGTTGCCCAGGCGCAGGCAGAAACAGATATTGCTAAAGAAATCGTAGAAAACATAAGAGGCAAAGGCATCGATGATGACAAAAAATACTACGAGGAAAAACTTGCCTTAAAAATGCTTGAATTTTTTAAAGAAGAAGAAAAGATTATTTCTTTATACGTTGAAGCCAAGAAAAATTATCCTCTTCTTGCTGAACTTATGGAAAATAAAAGACCATATCTAAAGGAAATGCTAAAAGAAGCTAAAAAGCTTTATGAAAGAAATATATTAGGGAAATAGATATGATGGAAACGGAAGACACAAATAAAGATATTGAGAACGATATTTTAGATAAACATTTGAATAATATCCGCGCTTTGCAAGTGCCAAGTGGTTTATTTTTGGCTTCAAGAAAGGATGTTTCTACCGGATACAATAAGGCCTGGTTGAGGGATAACTTCTATACTTGTCTGGCTTTTGAGGAAATAGAAGACTGGGAAACGGTCAAAAAAGTTTGGAAAGCCCTCCTGTCAATTTTTATAAAACACAAAGAAAAAATAAATTGGGCAATCAAAAATAAGCCTTACGAAACTTATCAATACATTCATGCCAGATACAATCCGGAAAATTTTGAAGAATTTTGGGAAGAATGGGGTAACAAGCAAAATGACGCCGTTGGAGCTATTCTTTTCAAAATAGGAGATTTGGAAAATAAAGGAGTAAAAATTATTGAGAGCCAAGAAGAAAAAGAAATCTTGCAAACTTTGATAGATTATTTAAATTCAATAGAATATTGGAACGATCCGGATAACGGAATCTGGGAAGAATATGAAGAGGTGCATGCTTCTTCGGTTGGTGCCTGTGTTGCCGGATTAAAATCAATCTCCAAAACAAATCTGGTCAAGGTACCACTCCATATAATAGAAAAAGGGGAAGAAACTTTAAAAAAACTCCTACCCAGAGAATCAAAAAACAAATTCGTAGACTTAGCAGAGCTTTCCCTCATATACCCTTTTGATGTCATTTCGGAAAAAGAAGGGCGTGAAATCGTTAGGAACATAGAATATCATCTGGAAAAAGACAGAGGTATTATTAGGTACAAAAATGACAGATATTATAATAAAAACGAAGATGGAGTGAGCGAAGAAGCCGAATGGTGTTTTGGCTTCCCTTGGCTTTCCATCATTTACAACAAATGGGCAAACACAATGCCTAGAACTTCCCCTCTGCCAACGGGACAGGAAGATAACACTAAGAAAGAATGGGATGAAATTAATGAAGACACAAAGAAGGCACAAGAATATTTACAAAAAAGTTTTAAAATAATCCACAAAGATCAAGTCCCCGAGCTTTATTACTCCGATTCCGATAAACCTAATGACAATACTCCGCTCGGCTGGGCAGAATCTCTCTTCATTGTCGCCCTTCTCAAAACGGGGAAGTAATGAATTATCCACAGTCAGCATTGACAAACTTGACAGGATTTTGAGAGGGTATATACTGATGTTTACTATTGAATGATTGTGTTATGGCTTGTCAATGGTCTGCTGTTTGTATTTTAGAAACAGCCATGTATTACAAGCAAATTTTCTGATTTGATTTATATAACAGATTAGTTAAAAAGAGGAAATCAAAAGTCCCCCAAGTATTTTGGGGCGTGTTTTTGTGTTTGGAAAATTTTTATAATCGAGAAAGTGAAGAAATAATAACAGTATTATTTCTGAACAAATAAAATAACAATTTTAAATTATGATAACAAGTGCAATAAAAGAAGTGGGTGAAAGTAAAATATTGCCAAAGAAATACTTTAGCAAATTTAAAAAAGCTTTAGTTCCAATCCCAAACTTGGTTAAAGACCAGGTGGATTCTTTCAATTGGCTTGTTGAAAAAGGCATAAAGGAAATATTTGATGAATTTACCGTCATAAACGACAGCACCGGCAAAAAATTTAAGTTTGAATTTCTGGGCTTTGAATTGGAAAAACCTAAATATGACGAATACTATGCAAAAGAAAAGAAACTTTCCTACGAAGCCCCACTCAAAGCAAAAGTCCGCTTAACCAACAAAACATTGGGTACAGAGAAGGAACAAGAGTTGTTTCTAACTGATTTTCCCATAATGACCCCTCATGGGACTTTCATAGTAAGTGGAATAGAGAGGGTTATCGTGCCACAGCTGGCAAGATCTTTCGGAGTATTTTTCACAAAACTTGAACTTAAGGGTAAGTCTCTTTTTGGAGTAAAAATAATACCGGCCCGCGGAGCATGGATTGAGATTGAAACAGACGCAGAAAAGACTATATACGTGCGTATCGACAGAAAAAGAAAATTTTCCGTCACTTCGCTACTGCGAGCCTTCGGAGCAGAAACCGACTCGGATATATTCGAGCTTTTCAAAGATAACAAGGATGCAAAAGAGTACTTGCAAAAATCTTTGGCCAAAGATCACGCTAAAACTGCCGACGAATCTTACATGGAAATATACAAAAGGCTCCGAGATGGTGATTTAGCAACGGCTGAAAATGCAAAAGAATTTTTCACAAATTTGTTTAGTTCCGAAAGGTACGACTTGCAGAAAGTAGGGAGATTTAGATTTAATTCCAGATTCAATCTATCAACGACCGGCAAAGGTTCTGACAGGAGAACTCTAAATCTTGGAGATTTGAGATTGGTTATAAACCATATCATATCCTTAAACAGTACTCCGGATGCGCTGGAAGACGATATAGACCACCTTGGTTCGAGGAGGGTCAGATATGTCGGAGAGCTTCTACAGCAAAAATTCAGGATAGGCATGGCTCAAATAAAAAGAAACATGCAAAACAGAATGTCTACGGTAGATACCGATATGACACTACCTGTCCAATTTATAATACCAAAACCTCTGCAAGCAAGGCTCAAAGAATTTTTTACGACCAACCAACTCTCTCAATTTATGGCCCAGGAAAACTCTTTAGCTGAAATTGAGCACTTGCGCACACTTTCTGCTTTGGGACCGGGAGGATTAAACAGAAGCCGCGCTGGTTTTGAAGTGCGCGACGTCCACCCATCACACTATGGCAGACTTTGTCCCATTCATACTCCCGAAGGACCAAACATAGGCCTCATTCTTCACTTGGCTCTTTATGCCCGCATCAACGAATTCGGTATGATAGAAACTCCATATGTAAAAGTTGATAAGAGTCACATAACAAATAAAATAGAGTACTTAAACGCCCTTGAAGAGGAGAAGTTTGTCATAGCTGATGCTGCCATTTTAACGGATGAAGATGGAAATATAATAGAAAAAATGGTTGAGGCTAGAATAAATAATAAACCAGGAATGATTTCTAAAGATAAAGTGGATTACGTTGATATTGCCACAAATCAAGCTTTTTCTATAGCCACTTCTCTTATACCATTTTTAAATCACAACGATGCCGGCAGAGCTCTTATGGGCTCTAACATGCAAAAACAAGCGATCCCTTGCGTTGAACCAGAGGCACCTTTTATAGCTACAGGCATAGAAGGTCCTGCTATGAAAGACACAGGAAGACTGGTCATTGCAACAAACGACGGAGTTGTTTCAAAAGTTGACGGGAATTCTATTGAAACAATAGACAGCAAAAGAAACAAAACTACATATAGACTTATAAATTTTGCAAAAACCAACGGGGCTACTTGTTTTCACCAAAGGCCAATCGTTAATATAGGAGACCGTGTCAAAAAAGGTGATTGCATAGGAGACACCCTCGGTTCTGTACAAGGAGAGATGGCCTTGGGCCAAAATGTTTTGATTGCCTTCCTTTCTTGGTCTGGAGCAAATTATGAGGACGCCATCATCCTTTCAGAAAGGCTGATAAAAGAAAATAAATTTACCACCATACATATAGATGAAGTAGTCGTGAATGTACGCGACACCAAACTCGGCCCGGAAATTACTACTTTTGATATACCAAACGTAGGAGAAGCTAAATTAAAAAATCTGGCCGAAGACGGGATTGTAAGAATCGGCGCCGAAGTAAATCCCGGAGATATTTTGGTTGGCAAAATTACACCAAAAGGAGAGAGTCAACTCACTCCCGAAGAAAGGCTGCTTCGTTCTCTTTTCGGAGAAAAAGCCAGAGACGTCAAAGATACTTCAAAAAGAGTGGAGGGAGGCAAGAAAGGAAGAATAATAAGTGTCCAAGTATTCTCAAGAGAAAAAGGCGACAAACTTGATTCGAGAGTTATAAAAAGAATTCACATAGAAATCGCCCAAATAAGAAACATCTCAGTCGGAGACAAATTGGCAGGTAGACACGGTAACAAAGGAGTAATTTCAAAAATATTGCCGGTTGAAGATATGCCTTATGCCGCTGACGGGACGCCTGTTGATATGATTCTTACACCACTTGGAGTACCTTCAAGAATGAACTTGGGACAGATACTCGAAATGCATTTGGGTCTTGCTGCTAAAACTTTAAATTATCAAGCTGTCGTACCTCCGTTTGCTGGAGCGACAGATAAGGAAATAAAAGAAGAATTGAAAAAAGCAGGTTGGAATGAAAATGGCAAGGTTCAGCTTTATGATGGAAGGACAGGAGAAGCATTTAAACAAGAGAGTGCTATCGGATACATGTACATCCTAAAACTCGATCATATGGTTGAAGATAAAATACATATGCGTTCTATCGGCCCTTACTCTCTCATAACCCAGCAACCTTTAGGTGGTAAAGCTCAGGGTGGAGGACAAAGATTTGGAGAAATGGAAGTTTGGGCGCTACTCGGCCATGGAGCAGCTTATACCCTAAGGGAAATGTTAACCATAAAATCGGATGACATAATAGGAAGAAGCGCTGCTTTCGATTCCATTGTGAAAGGAGAAAGGATAAAAGGAGAAAATCTGCCGGCAGCATTTAATGTTCTTATTAGCAATTTGAGAGGACTTTCTTTAAATATAGAACTCTTAAAAAGCGGAAATAAAAAATGAATAACAAAAATCCAAATTTAACGACAGATTTTGACATAATAAAGCTCTCGCTTGCTTCTCCTGAAGCGATTAAAAATTGGTCACATGGAGAAGTTACCAAGTCAGAAACAATAAATTACCGCACTCAAAGGAGCGAGCGCCATGGTCTTTTTGACGAAAAGATATTCGGTCCTGACAAGGATTATGAATGTTATTGTGGTAAATACAAAGGTATAAGATATAAAGGAATAGTCTGCGAAAAGTGTGGCGTCGAAATAACACGCTCAATAGTCAGAAGAGAAAGAATGGGGCACATAGATCTTTCCGCACCGGTATCCCATATCTGGTTTCTTAAAAGCATGCCTTCCCGCATCGCTCTTCTCTTGGGTACCACTTCCACAGATGTAGAAAAGGTTATTTATTTTGCCGGCTATATCGTTACAAAAGTTTCTAATGAGGAAAAGCAGTCAATACTAAGGGATTTGGATGCCGAGTTCAAAACAAGAATAAAGAGCTTAACCGATGAAAAAGAAAAGACCGAGTTAAAAGAAAAGCTTCTTTCAAGAAAAAAAGAGATTGAAGAAATAGTGGAAGGTAAAGTGATAGATGAAATCGCCCATCACAATTATTCCATGAAATACGGAACTTTCTTTGAGGCTGAAATAGGAGCCGATGCTATTTACAATATATTTAAAACGATAGATTTGAATAAATTAGAAGAAAAGATTTTAAAGGAGCTTGAAAGCTCAAAATCCATTGAATCAATTAAAATCGTAAAAAGATTGTCGCTGGTCCAATCAATGATAAGGTCAGGTACCAGACCGGAATGGATGTTTCTGACTAGGATCCCTGTTATACCTCCTGCTATGAGACCTATGGTGCCACTCGATGGGGGTAGATATGCTACCTCCGATGTCAACGACCTTTACAGAAGAGTGATAAACAGAAATAATAGGTTAAAAAAATTAAAAGAGATAAGCGCACCGGATGTAATTTTAAGAAACGAAAAAAGAATTCTTCAGGAGGCAGTAGACGCTCTTATTGACAACTCAATCAGACATAACAATAGTCAACAAGTCACTTCCCAAGCAAATAAATCCAGAGAACTTAAATCTTTGGCTGACAACCTAAAAGGGAAAAGAGGACTTTTCCGCCAAAATCTTTTGGGAAAAAGAGTTGATTATTCGGGGAGATCGGTTATCGTCGTCGGCCCGGAACTGAAGCTTGATCAATGCGGATTGCCCAAGCATATGGCGCTTGAACTTTTTAAACCTTTTGTAATATCCAAACTTCTAAAGCAAGAGCTTGCTTATAATGTCCGAGGAGCAAGCCGATTAATTGACGACAAAATACCGGAAGTATGGGCGATTTTGGAAGAAGTAATAAAGAACAGATACGTTCTTCTAAATAGAGCCCCTACTCTGCACAGACTCGGCATTCAGGCATTTAAACCGATTCTTATCGAAGGAAATGCTATCCAAGTACATCCACTAGTCTGCAACGCTTTTAATGCAGATTTTGACGGTGACCAGATGGCTGTCCATGTGCCGCTTTCTCCCGAAGCTCAACTTGAGGCCAAGGAAATTATGGCATCTGATAAAAATATATTGAAGCCAGGATCGGGAGACCCTACCATATCAAACAAACCTCTTGATATAATACTTGGTTGTTATTGGATGACTAAAGAAGTGAGCGGAGAGAAGGGTGAAGGAATGGTATTTTCAACTCCAAATAAAGCAGTTACTGCTCGCGACTTCGACATAATTGATTATAGAGCAAAAATAAAAGTGCTGGGAACTGACTCTCTTAGGTATGCCAAATATAATAATCAATTATTTGAAACTACTGTCGGCCGACTTTTGTTTAATTCCGTATTGCCGAGCGATTATCCATTCGTTAATACAGAAATAGATAGGAAAAAACTTGCTCTTATGGTTGATGATTTGATTACTCGTTATGGTATGGGGTCTATTCCTCCCATAATGGATAAAATAAAAGAGTTCGGTTTTCGTTATGCAACAATATCCGGAATCACTTGGAGCATTGAGGACGTGGTAGTGCCAAAAAATAAATATGAAATTATAAACAAGGCTAAAACTAAAGTATCCTTAATTCAAGATCAGTACGATTCTGGACTTCTCTCTTATAACGAAAAAAGAACCAAAAACATTGAGATATGGACAGCGACCAAGGACGAGATAGAAAAATCAATGCAGGAGTCTATGGATAAAACCGGTTCTGTTTATGACCTTGTTAAATCTGGAGCCAGAGGTTCAATGGGCCAGCTGACTCAAATGGCCGGTATGAAAGGGCTTATTGTAAATACTGCCGGAGAGACTATTGATTTTCCTATAATTTCTTCAAATAAAGAGGGTTTATCACCGATTGAGTATTTTATAACTACTCATGGCGCCAGAAAGGGTATGGCCGACACCGCCTTAAATACTGCTAAAGCCGGATATCTAACCAGAAAACTTTTTGATGTTGCTCAGGATTGCCTCATAACAGAAGAAGATTGCGGAAGTCGTGATGGAATAATGTTAAACAAAATAACTTCTTCCGGCATTGAAGTATCTATTGCTAAAATAGCCAAGGGTAGATTTTTGGCAGAAGATGTAAAGGATAAAGATGGAAATGTATTATTCAAAAGAAATCATTTTCTTTCCAGAGATGATGCGGCAAAAATAGAAGCAGCTGGTATTTCAAACTTTTTGGTTAGATCACCGCTCACATGTAAAGTTTTAAATGGTATTTGTATTCATTGTTATGGGGTAGATCTTGGAAAAAATAAAATCATAGGGCTTGGAGAAGCTGTTGGTACAGTAGCCGCTCAGGCTATCGGAGAACCGGGAACCCAACTTACCATGCGCACCTTCCACGCAGGAGGAGCCGCTCAAGTCGGCGGAGACATCACTTCCGGACTTCCTCGAGTGGAAGAAGTCTTTGAAAACAGATTGCCTAAAAATCCTGCCATAGTTTCAAGAGTAAATGGTATGGTAAGCGAAATAAAAACTGACGGTAAAGACAAGATAATATTTATCTTGCCGGACGAGACCGAGAAGACAAAAACAAAGGCCAATACGGAACACCTTGTAAACTATCGAAGAGTTGTCTTAATCAAAATCGGAGATAAAGTAAACAAAGGAGATTTACTGACCGACGGTTCTGCCAATTTGGATGAATTATTCAAGTATGCAGGCAAAGAAAAAACTCAAAATTATATCATCCATGAAATTACAAAAATATACGAGCTCCAAGGAGAACCGGTATCTCACAAGCATATTGAAGTCATAATAAAACAGATGTTTTCTAGAAGAAAAATAAAAGATCCTGGAGAAACAAAGTTTTCTCAAGGAGATATCATTCCTCAAGGTGATCTTGCTTTGGAAAATGAGGCTCAAAAAGTTGCGGACAAAGAAGAGGCCAAGGCCGAACCTTTGCTTCTGGGAATTACTGAAGTTTCTCTTTCAAGAAAGAGTTTCCTTTCATCTGCTTCGTTCCAGCACACTACTAGGATGCTCATCCAAAATTCTTTGCGTGGCATCAAAGATGAACTAAAAGGCCTCAAGGAAAATGTCATTATCGGCAGACTTATACCAGCTGGCACAGGATTTCCCGGTAGCGAAAAATATGACATGATCAAAGAACTCCAAAAAGAACTGGATAAAGAGAATTAAAAACATGTCTACGGATGTAGAACAGATAAAGGAACGTTTGGACATTGTAGATGTCATATCTTCATATTTGAAAGTAGAAAAAGCTGGCATAAATTTCAAGGCTAAATGTCCTTTCCATAATGAAAAAACCCCGTCATTTTTCATATCACCGACTAGACAGAGTTTTTATTGTTTCGGCTGCGGAGAGAAAGGAGATATTTTTTCTTTCGTCGAAAAGTTTGAAAATCTTGATTTTAAAGGAGCCTTAGAGACACTGGCTAAGAGAGCAGGAGTGGAATTAAAAAATTTCAAGAAAGAAGAGCGATCGGAAGAGAAAGATGAATTATTTAAAATTATGGAAGAAGCAACAAAAATTTACGAAAAACAATTGACAGAAAACAAGGCGGTCTTGAAATATTTAGAAAAGAGGGGACTGTCTTCGCCGTCAATTTCCAAATGGAGATTAGGGTTTGCCAAAGATGAATGGAGAAATCTTCATGATTACTTAATTGGAAAAGGATTTTCCAAGGAAAATTTGCTTTTGGCTGGACTCATAAAGAAAGCCCCAGAAGAAAATAGGCCTGCCTTGCAGGCAAGCAGATATTACGACACCTTTAGAAATAGGGTTATGTTTCCAATAAGTGACAGCGCTGGCAGAGTAATAGCATTTTCCGGCAGAGCTTTAAAGGAAGACGAAAAAACGCCAAAATATTTAAATTCTCCGGAAACAAAATTATTCTACAAATCTGAAGTGCTGTATGGGTTTAATATCGCTAAAAATTATATCCGCAAGCTTGATTATGCAGTTTTGGTAGAAGGGCAGATGGATCTTCTCTTGTCTCATCAAGCCAGTGTTTTTAATACCGTGGCTTCATCCGGGACAGCCTTAACTCAGCTTCATTTAAAGAAAATACAAAAACTTTCAAATAGAGTGATCATTGCCTATGATTCTGACTCTTCTGGAGAAAAAGCGGCAAGAAGGGCAGCTCTTATGACGATGTCTTTGGGGATGGAGGCAAAAATAACAATACTTCCAAAAGGAGAAGATCCGGCATCCGTCATACAGAATGAACCAGAGAACTGGAAGAAGGCTCTTCGGGAATCCGAGCATTTTGTAGATTTTGCTCTAAATAAGGCTGTGAAAGAAAATGAGGGAAGAAATCTAACAAAAGAAATTATAAAAAATGTCCTGCCATTGGTTTCTCTTATTAAAAGTGAGATGGAAAAGTCTCAATTTGTAAAAAAAATAGCTTTAAAAATAAGGGTTAAAGAAGAAGATGTTTGGAGTGACCTCAAAAAAATAGAACCTCTCCGAGAACCGGCAAATGACGGGAAAAAAGTGCAAGAATATTTCTCTAAGAAAGATTTAAAAACAGTGAGTTTGGAGCGTATAGTGGTTAGCATCATATTTTTAAATGAATCACAAAAAACTAAAAAAACAAACAACTTGAGTAAAAAATGGCGAGAAAT
Organism: Candidatus Zambryskibacteria bacterium RIFCSPLOWO2_12_FULL_39_16; assembly: GCA_001824215.1. Taxonomy (GTDB): domain Bacteria; phylum Patescibacteriota; class Minisyncoccia; order Phycocordibacterales; family WO2-35-19; genus WO2-35-19. Next base: position 10,308 of record MHWS01000016.1, read on the forward strand.
TGTAGGTAATGATAAAGTAACAGAAATTTTAAATAGCTATGAAAAGGAGAGGGAGGCACTTATTTTTGAAGCCGAAAGATATAATGAGGAAGGAGATATAAATAAAATTTCAGAAGATATCTTAAGGCGAATTGAACTGGAAAATTTGAAGACCGAGCTTCAACAAACCACAATTATTTTTGACGAAAAAAATCTTTCAAAAGAAAAAGAAAAGAAAGTAAAATCAGATATTGATAAAATACAAAATCGTATTAAAGAACTTAATAATTAATTATCAAAAAATGGCCAAAAAAACTAAAAAAACAAAACGAGGCAAATCAAGGAAGACCAAGAAATCAAAATTCTTACCAAAAAAGAAAAATTCCAAGAAATCAAAAAAAATCAAGCCAAAAATAAAGAGTACAAAAAAACTTTCATCAGAAATAGATGCAAAAAAAGTAGAATTAATCGCTAAAGGCAAAAATCGCGGTTTTATTACCTATGATGAAATCCTCAAGGAATTTCCAACTATTGAAAATAATCTAACCTTACTAGAAGAAGTATATGAAGAATGTGCCACCGCTAGTATAGACATCCTTGAAGGCGGTAAACTCTTGGATGAGACTTCTTTAAAAAATAAAGAGAGTCTTAAAGGTGAGGCTTCATATGATTCTATTCAAATGTATCTTAAAGAAATAGGTCAACATTCTCTTATTTCCGGCGCTCAAGAAAAGGAGTTGGCCAAAAGAATAATAGCCGGAGATGCAGAAGCAAAAAATATTTTAGCCAAAGCCAACCTTCGTTTGGTTGTTTCTATTGCTAAAAAATATGTCGGCCGAAGTTCGGACCTTACTCTACTTGATCTTATTCAGGAGGGAAATCTCGGCTTATTTAAAGCTGTTGATAAATTTGACCATACCAAAGGCTATAAGTTCTCCACCTACGCCACCTGGTGGATCAGGCAAGCCATTACTAGGGCTTTGGCAGACCAAAGCCGCACCATAAGAGTGCCCGTGCATATGGTTGAGACTATCGCCAAATACAAGCAAGTGGTCAGGAGACTTTCTCAAGATTTGGGCAGAGATCCGCTTCCGGAAGAAATCGCGGTAGAAATGGGCTTAGAGCCGGAAAAAATTTATATGATTGAAAAAATTGACCAAGGCACCATCTCCCTTGAATCTCCGGTGGGGGATGATGACGATAGCAAGTCAACCTTGAACGACTTCCTGGCTGATGAAAAAATAGCTGCCCCGGACCAAGATTCAAACCGACGTATTATTCGCGACCAACTCCAAGAAATACTTGCTGACTTACCGCCTAAAGAAAAGAAAATAATTGAGATGAGAAACGGCCTGATTGACGGCGTCTACCACACTTTGGAAGATGTGGGCAAGGAGTTTGGTGTCACTCGCGAGCGTATTCGCCAAATTGAAGCTAAGGCACTGGAAAAAATGCGCCAACACGACAAAATCAAACGCCTCCAGCATTTCTTTTAGAATTCCTCCCAAAAATTGTGATAATATGGGCAGATGGTTACCAAGGAATTCAAAAAGGAATATTCCAAACTAAATCCTAAGCAAAAAGAAGCGGTAGATACCATCGAAGGACCAGTCATGGTAATAGCCGGACCCGGCACCGGCAAAACGACCGTTTTAACTTTGCGCATTGCAAATATTTTGCGCTTGACAGACACACCGGCATCGGGAATTTTAGCTCTCACTTTTACGGAAGCCGGAGCGAAAACAATGCGAAAGAAGCTTCAGGAGATAATTGGAGATTTGGCACTGGAGGTTCCCATACATACTTTTCATGGTTTTGCCGCATCGATAATCGCCGAATTTCAAGATCATTTTCCTCATCTTTCTCGGTCCAAACAAATCACCGATGTTGAATCGGAGACTATTTTGCGTGACATCTTAAATCAGAAAAAATTTCGTAAGCTTCGTCCTATGGGCGATCCAGATTTTTATATTGCAAAAATCATTGGGACAATAAGTGACTCTAAACAAGAAGCTTGGACACCAAAGAAGCTTTCAGATTTTGCTAGTGATGAGATTGAAAAAATAAAAAAAGATGAAAGTTCAATATCGACCCGTGGCAAAAGCAAAGGAGAACTTAAAGCGGAAGCCTTGAAACGTATTGAAAAGTGCGAGCGAACCATTATTTTTGCAGAGATCTATGAAGAATACGAAAAGAAAAAGAAAAATGAAAGAAAAATAGATTTTGACGACCTGATTTTTGAATTACTCAAAACCTTGCGTGAAGACAAGCTACTTTTGCAGAGCCTTCAGGAAAAATTCCTTTATATACTTCTTGACGAGCATCAAGATACCAACGATGCTCAAAATCTGATTGTTCGTTCTATTGCAGATTTTTTTGATACTCCAAATTTATTCGTGGTGGGAGATGAGAAACAAGCCATTTATCGCTTTCAAGGCGCTTCTGTAGAGAATTTCTTGAGCTTTCAAAAAATATGGGGAAGTATGAAAGTAATTCCACTTGCATATAACTACAGATCCCATCAGCATATTTTAGACGCTTCTTTCAACATGATTGATAAAAATTATGGAGAGAAAGAACATAAAAATCTACGCATAAAACTTAAATCTAGTGCAAAAGAAAAAGCCAGATTATTGGATTTGATTATCGCGGGAAGCCCGGAAACCGAAGAGACATACCTCCTTGAAACTATTCGTAAGCTGTTAAAAAATGATAACAAAAGCACAATCGCCATAATAGTCCGCAAAAACAGTGAAGTGGTAAAAATATTTTCTCTACTTGAAGGATCTGGTATTTCGGCCTCGGCTGAGAGAGGGGCAAATATATTTTCGCATCCGATTGGGACACTTTACTTCTCACTTTTGGAATTTTTGAGAAACCCCGGAAACGTTGAGGCTCTGGCTGAAACTTTCGGCGGAGGATTGTGGAATTTGAATTTTGCCAAACAAGTGAAATTTGTAAAATTTGTAAGAAGCGGAAATTTAGAAAAAATAGAAAAAGGAATTCCGGCACTTTCCAAATTGCAAAAAGAAATGAGTCGTAAGGGGAGCATAGAATTTCTTCATCTGGCGGCAGATTTGTCTGGATTCACAGATATAGTAATCAGAAATCCTCTTTCGGTAGAGATATGGCGTGGAATCATTGCTTTAGCAGAGGATTTGACTCAAACAGACAATATTGAAAATCCAAAGATCCTCATTGAAAAACTGTTCGCCTATAAAAAGACTGCGGAGCGTAGAACTATCAAAATAAATACTGGTGGAACATCTTCCAAAATCACCATTATGACCGCTCACGGTTCCAAAGGGCTCGAATTTGACTACGTATTTTTGCCCTATGCCACCGAAGAATCATGGATTAGAAAAAATCACGGCTCAAATTTTGTCCTACCCAAAGAAAAAGAAGGTGATGATGATATTCGCGATGAAAGGCGTCTTTTTTATGTGGCTCTTACCCGCGCACGCAAACATGTTTCTATAAGTTTTCATAATAAAAACGGTCTCGGCCGCGAAGAGACTGCTCTTCGTTTTATAGACGAACTGGATAAAAAATTTATTTCCCAAATAAGACTTTCTGAAATATCAAAACCGAAAGTAATAAGAAATCAAACAAAAAGAAAGGAAGATTTCGAACAGATAGAATATACAAAACGTGTCTTGCTTGAAAACGGACTCTCGGTCACGGCCTTAAATCATTTCTTAGACTGCCCAAACAAATTTTTTTATAAAAGTATTTTGAAGCTACCTGAAGCTCCGAGCTCCAGTTCAGAAAAAGGCAGCGCTATGCATGAAGCATTGGCTCAAGTCTGGCGCAGTCAAGATAAAAAAGAAAAAACCATAACCAAAATAATAGAAAAGGCTGTTAAAAATTATTTAAAACATTCATTTTTGTCCATCTTTGAAAAAGAAACAGTACTTGAAGAACTTATTTCAAACGCCCCCAAAGTAGCTGCCTCATTAAAAGAGCATTTCTCTCAAGATGGCAAAGTGTATACGGAAAATTGGATAGAGATCCCTTTTTTAAAAGAAGTAAATCTCCATGGTAAATTGGATGCTTTACTTGAGCAAGAAAATAAAATTTTCGTTTATGATTACAAAACCAGAGAAGCAATGAGTCCAAATGCCATAAAAGGCGAGACTGCGGGAAGTGACGGCAATTATTTCCGCCAACTTGTATTTTACAAAATTCTTTTGGAAGGGAACAACCGCTTCAAAAACAAAATTATTGAACCGGCTCTGGTTTTTGTAAAGCCGGATAGCAAAGGCCGTTGCCCTATAATTTCTCTGCCGATAGGAAAATCGGATACGGAAAAAGTAAAATCAGAGGTATCATCGCTTCTGGAAAGCGTTTGGTCAGGAAAATTTCTTAGCCAAACTTGTGATGACAAAACTTGCCAGTATTGTGGATATAGAAAACTAGCTTTGCAAAAGTAAGTCGATAACTTGTTTTACTTGAGCGTAAGGTTGTGCGCCTATAATTTCATAATAACTGTTAGATTTGGTATCAATAATGATGCTGTAAGGAGTACCAGAAACACCGATTTCCTGACCATTTTTCATATCAAGATTTACTCTTTGGGCAAACTCCTCGCTATCCAGACAAACATTGAAGTCTTTTGATGAAAGCCCAATTTCAGTTGCAATGTTGGTCAACTCTTTTGGGTCAAGGCCGTTATTTGATGGAGTTACCTCGTAAATTTTATTGACATATTCCCAAAATTTACTATTACCTCCGAGACTTGCTGCACATTCAGTAGCCTCTGCTTCTTTGAAAGCTTTAGGATGAAGTTCTGCAATCGGGTAATGCCGATAAACCCAAGCTACTTTTTCATCCTTGCCGTATTGTTGCATAATAGAAAGCATTGTTGAATGGAACATCTTGCAAAATGGACATTCGGTATCGGAATATTCAACCACCAAAACCCTGGCCTTGGAACTACCCAAAATGTGGTCGTTCGCATCAATAGGACGTACAGTATCGGAAAGATTTTGCGAAGCCAATTGCTGTTTTTGGACAGGAGTCGGACTGTCTTTGGCAATCCTTCCATTTAAATAAATGCCACCAGCGATAAAGAGCCCGGCTAAAACGATTGATACAGGTAATGTTATTTTTTCAGACATGATATTTTATTAATTATAAGTACCTGGATTGTATCACAAACTCCCGTCAAAAAGGCAAGGTGTAGTTTAAAACAGAAGAAGTAGGGGGGGTTTCCCAATCTGAAGTATCAAGTTTCACTTCGTTTAAATTTGGACCTTCCTTAAAAATAAGTTTGCCCTCTTTAAGAGCATATTCATAAACATCTTTGGTAATACGGACATCTTCTAAACAATATTTTTTAACTTTGTCTACTTCTCCATTTTTCCACCATTTTATAGCATCAAGGCCGTTACCTCCTTTGGGCTTACCAAATGTACCTTCAGCTATTTGGTCGAGCTTCATTCTTCTACCAGCCGATTTGTGCATTTCCTTCAAAAGGTCTAGGCTTTTTATTTTGAGTAAATCGCCAGGATAATATTTATTGAGGAGGGGGATATCAAAATGATCACCATTGAAAGTGATAAACATGTCGGCATTTTCAAGTATTGGCCAAAGTTTGCCGAATTCTTCTTGGGTAAATGTGCTATATTTATCATTTTCATATTCATAAACGCCAACAATTGAAATGGATAGGTCAGCTGGATTGTTTGATCCGACATCTTGAAATATATTTGAGGTTTCAATATCAAAAACTATTTTTCGCATTAAACATTTTTAATAAAATTTATAATTTCATCAATATTTCCTTTTTTCTCTTCTCTGGTTTCAGTATTCCTCATAACAAAATTTTTACTCTTCAATTCTTCAGAGCCTATTGTCATCACAAAAGGAATATCTCTTTTGTCCAGCGATTTAAGCTGATCACCGAGTTTTTTACCAGAAATATCTACTGCCACATTTATACCGTTTTCTCTAAAAACTTCCGCCAATTTATACACTCCGCTTACTTCTGTATTTGGAGCAATACAAATGTAGATGTCAGTGGTAGAATTTATTTTGGGTAATAATTTGTGAGTTTCCAAAAAATCATGGATGGTCACATCTCCCATCCCAAATCCGATAGCTGGGACTGATTGGTTGGTAAAGGCGCCAACTAAATCATCATATCTGCCGCCACCAAAAATAGCTCGAGGATTTTCTTTATCAATATCAAATACTTCAAAAACCGTACCGGTATAATAATCAAATCCACGAGTTAAGGATGGAGTAAAAACCAAGTTTGAAATACCGCTTTCTCTAAGGGTTTCGATAATCTTATTTAAATCCTTGGCAGCCTGACTTTGGGTCATCATTGAAAGAAGTCCTTCTCCATAATAAAGATTTTCCAAAAGTTCTTCAGCCCTTTTTTCTCCAATCAAAGCTATCAGTGAATGCCTGAAGTCTCCACTAGACATCTTTTCTTTCTTATCTATCAGCCTATAAACAAACTGCCTTTTGTCCTCGGCTATATTTATTTTTTTGAAAACATCATCCAAAAGGGGACGGCTGCTTATTTTGATTTGGAAATCCTTTTCTTTGGCTCCAAATTTTTTCATCAAATCAGCCGCCATAGAAATAATTTCAATTTCTGCCAGAGAACTTGAAACTCCAAACAAATCCACATTGAGCTGCCAGTGTTCACGTAGACGGCCGCGCTGTGGCTTTTCATACCGAAAAAGATTTGGAATGGAATACCAACGTATAGGAGAAGGTAATTCTTGGATTTTACCTGCTATCATCCTAGCTAAAGTCGGAGTCATCTCTGGGCGCAAAGCCACTTCTCTACCACCTCGGTCAGTAAAAGAGTAAATCTGCTCTTTTACAATTTCTTCGCTGGTTTTTGATTTGTAAAGAGAAAGTGGTTCCAAAACCGAAGCGCCATATTCATCATAACCCCAAGATCGCGCTACTTTGCTCATCATCCCAAAGATATAATCCTGCACCGCTTGGTCCTGCGGATAAAAGTCTCGTACCCCCTTATAGCTTTCGGTGGATATTTTTTTGTCGCCAATCCCAAACATATTGTCCTGTATTATAAGAGATTTTCATAAAAATCA
>MHWS01000017.1 GCA_001824215.1 Candidatus Zambryskibacteria bacterium RIFCSPLOWO2_12_FULL_39_16
AAAGCTTACGGCCATCCTCTGCGTCCTTGAAAGGCCTAGGTACCATTTCACTGCCTTATTACTTAAAATATTTTTAGCCTTCTCTAAAATTTTGTCTGTCGAAGTTTCCCCTCTTGCCTTTCTCAAAGCGTTTATATATGCATCATTTTCTTTCTTGACCAACTCTTCAAATATAGTGTCATTTATTTTACTTTTTTGTTCCTCAGTAAGAGGACTCCCATCTAAACCCAATTTTGCTTGTTCATTCTGTCTAATCAAAGTAGCCATTCTTTCTTTACCTCTAATATATTTTGCCCTTAATTCTTCAATTCCAATCCCACTATTAACACTGAAATTATTTTTTTGAGCTTCGATTTTGGCCAAATCATTTCTTAATCTTTCAAACTCCACAAATTCTTCGTGAGGTAATTTTTCTGGCTTGGGTTGAATTTTTGGAACATCTTCTGCTTGTACTACAGGAGCAGGCTCTGGAGACGGGACTGCTGGTTGAGGTTCCTGTGTCAAAGGTTGTTCTTGATTTGTTTCTAGTGGTTTTTCTGGAACAGGCACAACATCTATAACACGAGTTTCCGAAGGAATAGATTCCCCTACAGGAATTTTTGAGATTTCTCCTGTTTGAGCAGCAGGGATTGGTTCTTCGGGTGTTTTTTCTGATTCTGGTATTTGGGTTGGTGCTATCGATTCAATAGTTTCATTCATAGGATGATTTTCAGGTGCTGGCGGGAGCTCTTCGTCTCCCATGGTACTCTTGATATCTATCCTAAAATCTTTCAGTACTTTTTCGTAATTATCGTTTAATTTAAGCCCTATACCCTGATCAGCTAGATATTTGAGAGCTTCTCTCTGTTTATTATCTAGACCATCAAAAAAATCATAAACATTTTTAATAGTTTCCTGTTTTTTTTCTAATGACAAATTACCAAAGCTACTCTCAACTTCAATGTCTTCATCATTAAAACCTAGAGAGTGCAATAAGTTTTGCAACTCTTCAAGTGTCTTCGGGATATTTTTCTTTTCTTGCGAAGAGTTAGGGTCTGGATTTGGTTCCATATTGTAAATTATAGACTAAGCACATATAAAAAACATATTTTTATGTGGATTTGACTTTTGATTTGTCGGGTGTATAATAGACACTGATACTGAAAGACAAACATTCCGCCCGAAAGCGGATTTTTTAGTAAAAATTTATCTTTATTTGTCTAATCAATTATTATGTTTGATTTAAAAGTCATAAATTCGGTTTTGGACCAGCTGGAAGAAGAACGAGGCATACCAAAAGAAAAAGTCATTGAGGCTATTGAGATGGCTTTGGCGACTGCTTATAAAAAAGAATACGGAAAGCGCGGACAGATAATCCGTGCCAAATTTGATTTGCGTAACGGCTCGGTAGAAATGAACCAAATAAAGATTGTGGTTGACGATTCTAAGGTATTTATGGATAAAGAATCTCTGGAAAACGCCTTGGAAGACGCAGAGGCAAAAGATGACGACAGGGTACTTTACAATCCCGAACACCACATATTACTTCCTGATGCTCAAAAAATAAAAAAAGGGGCTATGGTAGGAGATGAAATAATATTCCCTCTTGAATCAAAGGGAGATTATGGAAGGATTGCAAGCCAGACAGCAAAACAGGTCATCATGCAAAAAATCAGAGAAGCTGAGAGATCTTCGGTGCTAAAAGAATTTGGAGAACGAGAAGGAGATATCATCTCCGGCACTGTACAAAGAATTGAGAGAGGAAATATATTTGTAGATGTCGGCAGAGCTGTGGGTGTCCTGCCTTATGAAGAACAAATCCCCGGTGAAAGATTCAGCCAAGGTGAAAGAGTAAGAGCATATCTGTATAGAGTTGAAGACGGCCCCAAAGGTGTAGCTCTTCGCCTTTCCAGATCTCATCCGCGTTTTCTTGTAAAACTTTTTGAAAATGAAGCTCCGGAACTTGCAAACGAAACAATAGAAATAAAATCCGTAGCCAGAGAAGCCGGTTCACGTTCTAAAGTGGCCGTCGCTTCAAATGATAGTTACATTGACCCGGTTGGATCTCTGGTAGGTCAAAGGGGTATCAGAGTGGCAACCGTCACCTCAGAGTTGGGAGGAGAAAAAATAGACATCATTGAATGGTCCAAAAACCCGGCAGAATTTATCGAAGACGCCCTTTCTCCGGCAAAAATAGTCTCCGTTGAAATAGACGAGGAAAACCATCAAGCAAATGTTGTGGTTTCTGAAGACCAACAATCCTTGGCTATAGGAAAAGGTGGCCAAAATGTCAGGTTAGCGGCTAAACTTACTGGTTGGAGAATCGATATAAAATCGACTAAAGGAGAAGAACTGGAAGTTGCAGAATAAAAAAGGTACAATGAAGATGCCCGATGATAGGTATTTATAATTAAACTATAATATATGAAAAATAAATTATTGTTATCTGTAACTACAATTATTTTGTGTGTTTTACCGGTTATTTCTTTGGCAGAAACATCCACCAGTACTGACCACCAAAATAGAAAAACAACTATTAAAGATGAGGTGGAAGCTAAGAAAGAAACTATAAAACAAAACTTGCAGACAAAAAAAGAAGAAATAAAAGATTCCGTTGAAAAAACGAGGCAGAACGCTGCAAATAAAATAGTAGATAGGATAAATCAGTTTGTACAAAATATAATCACTAGATATGAGGCGGCTATAAATAGGTTAGAAACCTTATCGGCTAGAATTGATTCTAGAATAACCAAGATGGAAGATAAAAATATCGATGTTACAATAGGAAAAGACCTTTTGGCCACAGCAAAAATAAAAATAGAAACAGCTAAAATAAGTACCGCGGGTATCGCCAGTACCACTGATAATATGATATTTGGAACAACCACGGTCATTGTGAAAGAAAATTTTCAAGCAATAAAATCTCAAATAGAGAAAGCAAAAGAAGACATAAAAAATGCTCATGCGGCACTGGTAGATGTGGTCAACAGTCTTAAACCTGGCGATAATAAATTGAGAAATTCTAGCGCCTCTTCTACCGCTACCACTAGCAAAGAACACGATTAATTTCAAATTATAATTTAACAAATCAACATGGATACTTTCAACCCAAATCAAATGCCTCCAATAAATACCGGTTTAAACAAAAAACCATTAGGACCGCTTGTTGCCGTTATAATAATATTGTCTCTTATTATCATCGGTGGTTTATACTTTCTCAAAGAGAGAGCCTCTCAGAAAGTATACCCTCCAACAACCAGCGATAGCATGACCAAATCTTTAAATCAACAGAGTAGCTCGGATGATTTAAATTCAATTGAAGCGGATTTGAATGCTACAGATGTAAACAATCTAGACCAGGGTGCTGCTGCAATAGAAGCTCAATTGCAATAAAAAGAGAGTTGCCGGAATGAAAAATTTCGGGTAAACTGGCTCGACGATGTATGAAGTTAAAATAAAAAACCTGCCTAAGTCAGAGACGGAGATACAAGTTGTATTGCCGGCCGATTTTTTGCTATCTGCTCGCGAAAAAGCAATTAAGATGTTTTGTGCATCTCTAGAAATATCCGGTTTCCGCAAAGGCCATGTGCCAGAAAATGTTGCAGTAGGAAAAATAGGTGAAGCTAAAATTCTTGAAGAAGCAACCGATATCCTTTTGAAAGAACACTTCCATAAAATAATAGGGCAGGAAAAATTGGATATTATCGGCCAGCCTAAAATTTCTATTACCAAATTGGCTCTGGGAAATCCGGTTGAATTCAAAGCGGTTTTTGCTGTAATACCATCATTTGAATTGCCCGATTATCGTGAAGCAGCAAAAGAAATAGCGGCTAAACTCACCTCCACAGAAACTACGGCAAGCGAAAAAGAAGTGGAAGACGTTCTGCTCCAGATAAGGAAGAACAAGGCTCATTTTGACTGGCATCAAGCTCACAAGCAAAACGAGGCAAACGAGGAACACAGCCCCGCCCGAACGGCTGACGCAGTTCAGTCGGGCGGGCATCCAGAACTAAATCTGGACAAAGAGGAAAATCTTCCTGTTTTGGATGATGAGTTGGCAAAAGCTGCCGGCAACTTCAAAGATCTAAACGAGCTTAAAGAAAAAGTAAAAGAAAATATAATAACAGAGAAGAAAATCAGAAATACAGAGAAGAAAAGAGCCAGCATCATGGAAGAACTTGTAAAAAAAACCAAAATGGATTTGCCTGAAATTTTGATAGAAAGTGAAATTGAAAAATCTTTGGCTCAAATGAAAGATGACGTGGAAAGAACAGGTAGTAAATTCACGGATTATCTAACGCATATCAAAAAAAATGAGGAGGATATAAAAAAGGGCTTGAGGGAAAATTCAGAAAAAAAAGCGAAGATACAGCTTATTTTTAATAAAATAGCCGAAGTGGAGAAACTGGAACCAAATAAAGAAATCCTAGAAAATGAAGTTAAGGATGTCTTGAAGCATTATCCCAACGCTTCCGAAACAAGCGCTCGCATTTATGTCGCCACCATACTTTTAAATTCCGAGGTCTTAAAACTTCTGGAGAAAAATTAACCTCACCCCTTACCCCTCTCCTAGTTTCAGGAGAGGGGAAACATATCTTACATATCAACATTGTTAGGATTTTTGTATTTCTCCCTTCCCCTGCTTCTAGGGGAAGGGTTGGGATGAAGTTTGAAGTAAGTGTTAAAGTGTGCTATCATTATCAGTATGAAAAACAATATAAAAAATTCATTTTTAGTCCCGACCGTTATAGAAAAAACTCACCAAGGAGAGCGTGCTTATGATATTTATTCAAGACTTTTAAAAGAGAGGATAATATTTCTAACCGGACCAATAGATGATGATGTGGCAAATATTGTTATCGCTCAACTTCTATTTTTGCAAAACGAAGATTCCAAAAAAGACATCTCCCTTTACATAAATTCACCAGGAGGATCTGTCACTGCAGGACTTGCTATTTTGGACACTATGAATTACATAAAACCTGACGTTTCCACCATGTGTGTGGGCCTTGCCGCATCGGCAGCTTCGGTCATCCTCTCTGCTGGGACAAAAGGTAAACGATTCGTACTTCCAAATTCTGAAGTTATGATCCATCAACCTTGGGCCGAAGGACTTGGCGGCCAGGCCACAGACATCGAAATACGAGCCAAACATATAATAAAAACCAGAGAAATTTTAAACAAAATCTTGGCTAAAAATACTGGTAAATCATTAGAGCAGATTGAAAAAGATGTAGACAGAGACTTCTTTATGTCCGCCATTGAGGCCAAAAACTACGGAATTATAGACAAGATTCTCTAAAATCTTGTCACTTTATGTGTATATTTGCTTAAAAACCGATACTGGAGTATCATAATTTGTATTAGTATTAAATTCAAGTAATTTCGTAATAGAAACAGAGCCGACGCATAAGGTTGGCTCTCGACCCTTCAACGTCGGGGTGAAGAATGCCATTTTTGATTAAGATGAATCTAAATTTTTCTAAAAACAAATAAAAGGGCCTCCCCACTCGTCTAAACTAGGACGAAATTACAATAAAATATATGTCATTAAAAATAGCAATGCTCTTCGCGGGCCTAGCCGCTTTTGTTGGTGTTGGTTTCGGTTATTTTCTACGATGGATTATATCTTTGGGTCAGCGAGGGTCGGTAGAACTTCGTATAAAACAGATGGAGCTTCATGCTAGGGAAGAAGCCAAAAAAATTACAGGAGAGGCTCAAAATAAAGCAGAAGAAACCTTAAAAGAAACAAGGATAGAATTTAAAGAAAAAGAAGAAAAAATTAAAAAAACTGAAGATCGCCTCATAAAAAAAGAGGAATTTTTAGATAAAAGACAGCTTGATATAGACAAAGAAATTGAACAAGTCAAAGAAAAAGTTTCTGAAGTAAAATCTATCAAAGAAAAAGTGGAGTCTTTGGAAAAACAGAAATTTAACGAGTTGCAGAAAGTCTCAAAATTAACTGAAGAAGAAGCTAAAAATGTTTTACTCAAAGAAATCGAACAAAAATACGAAGAAGATATAGTGGTCAGGATGCAGAAACTAGAAAATACCGGGCTTGAAAAAATCGAATCAAAAGCAAAAGAAATACTGGCTACTTCTATTCAAAGGTTGGCCAATTCGGTTTCTTCTGAAGCTTTTTCCACCACCGTTACTATTCCATCCGACGAGATAAAAGGCAAAATTATAGGAAAAGAAGGCAGAAACATAAAAGCCTTTGAAAGAGTTTCAGGAGTGGAAATCATTGTTGATGATACTCCGGGCCTTATCACTATATCTTCTTATGATTCCGTTCGGAGACAAGTAGCCAGGGTGGCGCTTGAAAATCTGATCGCTGACGGCAGAATACAACCTGCCAAAATCGAGGAGATGGTAGAAAAAGCCAAACAGGAAATAAATCAAATAATAAAAGCAGAAGGTGAAGCAGCCGCTTATGAATGCGGAGTATTCAACCTTGACCCCAGAATCGTGAGCATATTAGGCAGATTGCATTTTCGCACTTCTTACGGCCAAAATGTACTGCGACATTCAATAGAAATGTCCCACATCGCCGGTATGTTGGCCACAGAAATCGGCGCCAATGTAGCCGTGGCAAAAGCCGGAGCGCTTCTGCATGATATCGGCAAAGCGGTGGACCACGAGATAGCAGGAACTCATGTAGAAATCGGACGAAGAATTTTACAGAAATTCGGCGCCGATGAAAAAATAATCAGAGCCATGGAGTCCCATCACGGCGAATACCCTTACTCCACTTTGGAATCTTATATCGTCCAGTCGGCTGACGCCATTTCAGGCGCGAGGCCCGGAGCCAGACGCGACAGTGTAGAAAATTATTTGAAACGTTTGACCGAACTTGAAGCCATCGCCACTTCCTTTATCGGAGTTGAAAAAGCTTATGCTTTGCAAGCTGGCAGAGAACTTCGTATATTTGTCACACCTTCTCAAATTAACGACCTAGAAGCTAAAGATATGGCTCGCAACATCGCTGTCCGCATCGAAAATGAACTAAAATATCCGGGGGAAATCCGCGTGGTTGTTATACGCGAATCCCGTACTATCGAATTTGCGAGATAAATCAAACTAAATTATATTCTTTCCCTTCTTCGGGATAAATAGCATCTACACCGACATAGTCACGGAGGCGTTGGCATAAAAAGAGAGAAGATTTAGGTTCACCCATGATAACAAAAACTTTTGTCAATTTTTTAGATTCATTGGCTTTTTCGACAAACTCAATGAGGTGCTCAGAATCTTTATGTGAAGAATATCCTTCTATATTTTCTATCTTTGCCCTAACTATGACTTTCTCTTTTCCATTACTCCTATTGCCGTCAGTATCTATGAAAACTTCCTTGGCACCATCTTGAAGCAAGCGCCCCAAAGCGCCAACTGATTGATAACCAACTAAGATAATTGTTGCTTTTGGGTCAGGCAAAAAGTGGGCTTCGTGATTGACTACTCTACCGCCTTCCGACATCCCTGAACCAGCCAATATTATTTTTGCCTGCCCGCCATTGGCTGAGTCTTCAAACGATGACAGGCGGGCTCCCTCTATCTCCTTAGATTCTTGTGCACTCTTAACAATATGCAGATTTGGAAAATCAAAAATATCGTCCCCCCTTTTCATTTCATTTTGCACCGACTCTTTAAAATCTTTTTTGTATTTTTTGTAAATATTTGTCACTTTTTCGGCCAGTGGTGAATCTAAAAACACCGGCACTTCTGGTATTTCTTTGTCTTCAATCATATTATTTATTTCATAAAGCAGTACCTGTGTCCTTTCTATAGAAAAAGCCGGTATGACAATAGTGTCACCTTTTTTGATACCTTCCAAAATATATCCTTTTAATTTTTCTCTTCTCTCGTCTTTGCTTTCATGGTTTCTATCACCATAAACACTTTCCATTACGATATAATCCGTATCTTTCAAAAATTCAGTGTCCGGCAAGAGTGGTGAGGGTGAATTTCCTAAATCACCAGTAAAAGCTATTTTCATTTTCTTTTCACCTATGTCGCAGGACATATTCAAGATAGACGAGCCCAAAATGTGCCCCGCATTTTGCATCTCCAAAAAGCAATCAGTAAATAATAGGACTTTTTCTCCATAATCAAATCCTTGCCAAAGAGATACGGCTCTTTCTAAGTCTTTTTCATCAAATAAGATTTTGTTCGGATGTTTTGTTCGCATCACTTTAATAGCATCAGCAAGTATCGGCTGAGCTAATTCCATTGTCTCTTTAGTAGAAATTATTTTACCCTCAAAACCATCCCTTACCAGCTTCGGGATTTTACCTACATGGTCTAAATGAGCATGAGTAATAAGGAGAAAATCAACATCAGTTGGGTTATATTTGAAGTTTGCGAAATTTTTTTCCTCCGCATTTCTTGTTCCCTGCAGTAGACCGCAATCAACCAAAATTTTTCTTTGATTAAATTCGAGCATTATATTTGCTCCTGTGGTATGACCGACACCGCCAAAAAATATGAGTTTAGGATTCATGTTGATTGTTATTTTCTTTGATAGAGGCGTAGAGACAAGCGACGACAGCACCCAAAAATCCCATGAGTAGGTCTATCATTGTGTCGTAAGGATAATCTATTTTGGAAACCATTGTTTGTTTAAAAATAAGTTCATAAATTTCCCACGAGACACTAAGAGACACTGCCCCTAAAACAGAAATAATTAAAAATTTTGTGAGATTTCTTTTCTGAGGATTGAAAAAACCAGAGAAAAAATAGAGCCAGAGAAAAAATAATGAAAGAGCTGCTCCAGCCAGAAAATGGACTAAGCTATCAAACTCATAAATAGACCAGTAAAGATGGTAGATAGTGGCAATGTAATTGAGCATTCCTACTATTGCAAGTAAAACAATCATTTCCCCAAAAAGCGGCTTCCTTGGCATGAAATGATTTTAACATCCGACGTCGCTTTTCGCTACGCTCAAAGTTATGGCGGGTAAGCAAAACCCCTCGCTCGATTAAGCGAGAGGTTTTCCATAGAGCTGCCTGGAATAATTCCCTAATTGAAAAATATTAGGTGGGTGGCCTCGACTATAAAAGTCAGAACGCTTTACGCACTCATCATATTATAGAAAGTTAGCCTCCCTGAATATGTGCAGTTAGAAAATATCCAAGCAACTCTACCGCAATTATACAGCTACTCCAAAATCCCGTCTAGATTTACATCGTACAAAATTTGTTCTGAAACTAATTTATAATCTGTAATTTCTTCAGGTGTGAACCAATGCTTTATTTCAGCCTCTGATTCTTTGCTAGAGCCCGAAGCGTGTATCAAATTCCTAATCGCTCTACTATCCGTATCAGCCATAATGTATGAGTCCAAAACATAATCACCCCTGATAGTACCTACGTCAGAGGAACGAGGTTCCGTGCCGCCGACAATCTTGCGGACAAGCTCGGTAGAATGAGCCCCCTGCCAGACCATGGCCACCACCGGCCCCGAAGTCATATATTTTATTAAAACTTCCAAAATTTTATCTGTAATTTTAAATGGGTCTTCGGTTTCGAGCTTCTCCCCCTTTTCTTTGGCCGCTTTGACTCTTTTCTCTCCTGTAATCCTCTTCCATTCCGGGTCAAGAGTATAGTGCTCTTCTATATGTCCCGGAGTTGGGACAAGCATCTTTATCGCCACCAACTTAAGACCGACTTTTTCAAACCTTCCGATGATTTCACCGATGAGTGACCTCTGCACCCCATCAGGTTTTATCACTACCAGTGTTCTTTCTTCTTTTGGGTGATTCATATTGCACATTATGAGCCGGAAAAAGATTTCAAAAGTCTGGTTGAGCTCTGCAAGAAGCGACCCGAGGACTTTTGCAAATCATTTTCTGGCGAATTAATAATTATAATTTTGTCAATACTTCGATACCTGCTTTTGTGACAGCTACCGTATGCTCGAAATGAGCGGATAATGATTTGTCGCGAGTGACAAATGTATATCCGTCACTTAACCTTTTTATATCCCGACTACCCAAAGAAAACATTGGTTCAATAGCAATAACCAAACCCTCTTTGAGTTCCGGGCCTTCACCACGTAGAGCCCTGTTGGGTACAAACGGCTCTTCATGCACACTGTAACCCACCCCGTGACCTGACAAACCTTCAATAATACCAAATTCATACTTCATAGCTATTTGCATAATAGCATCTCCTATGTCGCCTATATGGCCATGCAGCCGCATAGCTTTAATACCTCTATTCAAGGCCTCTTTAGTGGCTCTAATGAGCATTTCAGCTTCTTTGCTTATCTTGCCCACCGGCAAAGTGATAGCAGCATCAGTTATAAGATTTTTGTAAGTGAGGCCGAGATCTAGGGAAACAATATCCCCTTCAAACAAAATACAGCCACCTTCGTTTGGTATACCGTGTACTATTTCTTCATTTATGGAAACACAAAGTGCCGCCGGATAAGGCTCCTTGGCGTCATATGGCTGATAACCCAAAAAAGAAGCAGTGCATCCGGCTTCATCAATAAGCTCCTCGGCATAAGTATTAAGTGCATCCGTTTTTACTCCTGGCTTCACTTTTTTTGCTAATTCTTTCAAAATCCGAGCATGGATTTTACCCCCTTCCCGCATTATAGCTATTTCTTCTTCTGTTTTATATTTAATCATTTAAGCAAAATTGTACCACAAAATAAGCCTTTTTCAGCTATTGACTTTTGTATAAATTAGGGATATACTTCTTGGAGGAGGGCGTATATGAAACTTTGCACATTTTTTATTTTCATCGTCGCATTAGTCACATTTTCCATCACGGTTCATTTCCTTCACAGGAATGTGGTAGTAGACGTATTGTCGCTTTTGTCCCTAACCGTTGCTGTTATATCAGGGATAAATGTAAGCACACTCGTTCACAGTGGACACTACGCTGGAGACAGCGAGCTTCCTCTTTAAAGTTTTTGATCTCAACATTCTTGGGCCGGACATGCACACATGCCCGGCCTTTTGTTTTATAATCATAACCCTACTTTTTTCATTATTTCTTTATGCGCCTCTTCAATTGTCTGCTCACCATTTATGGAAATAAATTTATAGTAAGAGTTGTTCTTAAAATATTCCATGGTCGGAATGACGTTTTTATGGTACCAATCAAGCCTTTCTTTTATATCTTCTTTATTATCGTCTTCCCTGCCCCTTTCTTTTAGTCTTTCAGTCGCCCATTTATCAGAAACTTCTATTGAAACCACAACCGGATTCTCTCGATTATAAAATTTTATGGCTGAATCGAGCACTTTGGCTTCTTCAAGTTTTCTCGGAGAACCGTCAAAAAACAAATGCTCCTGGCCAGTCAGATTTTCGACTATATATTGCGTCCAAATCCAAATAGGTAAAAACTCTGGTATCAATTCACCTTTACCAATGATTTCTTTTGCAATTTTGGCAGTGAAAGATTCTTTTTTTATCAATTCTCTAAACTTTTCTCCAGTCTCCAAATACAAAATCGTTCCTCCAGGATCTTTTTTCTTTATTTCTTCCTGTAAAAGCTTGACTTGAGTGCCTTTACCCGAACCTGATGGCCCAAAAAATATAAAAGTTTGCGGCTGCATGTGATTTAGCGAAATCATGTCGCACGATACGTCCTTTGGAGTGCGACTAATTTCTTTCTGAGTATACCAGAGAAAGAAAAAACCCCAAAATAGCTTCTTTCACTCAATACGGAAATTTCTGGGCTAGAAATTTCCTTGTCCTCGGCTCAGCCAGCCTGCGGAATCTCGCTCAAGAACTATTTTGTGTTTTTCCTAATATTCTCTCGCAGAGATTTGGGAATCAACTTTTTTGACAAGATCAATAACTACAGAAACGACGATGAGCAAGCTAGTACCTCCTACAGCCACCGCGCTAATACCAGTAAAAGCTTGTACGATAAGGGGTAAGACGGCGATAAGACCCAGGAAGAGCGCCCCAATCATTGTCAGGCGAAAAAGAATCTTAGCGATATGGGCGGAAGTAGAAACGCCGGGGCGGACACCGGGAATAAAGGCCCCGCTTCTTTGAAGATTTTTGGATACTGAATCCGGATCAAAAGTAATAGCAGTATAAAAATAAGTAAAGAGGAATACCAATAAGAAATAAGCCACCCCGTAAAAAAGTTGGTTTGATAAAAGAGAAAGTATGAAGGCGGAAACTTTTTGGATTATAGTGTTGTTAATGTTCACTAGGAAACGCACTATCATTTGAGGGAAAAGAAGAATAGAAAGAGCAAAGATAATAGGTATTACTCCGGCCTGGTTTACTCGCAAAGGGAGATAGGTCGAAACTCCGCCGTACATTTTGTTGCCCCTCACCTGTTTGGCATAGGTAATCGGTATCGGCCGCTCAGATTCGGTAATAACCACCACCCCCCAAATAATAACAAGAGACGCCACAATAAAACCTACGTAAGCGGGGAGTTGAGAAGGGTCAAAGGCAACCAAAAGTTTGCCTAAAGCATCCGGTAAAGCAGAAACAATGCCGGCAAAAATTATGAGAGAAACGCCATTTCCAACACCAAATTCGGTTATCAGTTCTCCCAGCCACATGAGCAAAATAGAGCCGGCGGTAATAACAATAAGATTTGTTATTAGATTAAAAGTGGCTAAATTAGTAAGAACGTTTTGATTTTGAAGAATAGCAATGAAAGCGTATCCTTGCATTAAAGCCAGAGGAATAGTAATCAATCTTGAATACTGAGAAAATTTTCTTCTGCCGGCGTCTCCTTCTTCTTGATACATGGCTTTAAGTTTTGGAAACATGACAGTCATAAGCTGCATGATAATGGAAGAGGTTATGTACGGTGAAACTCCAAGCATTATAATGGAAAGTGTTGAGAGACCGCCACCGGAAAATATATTTAGTAAGCCCAAAAAATCATTGCCGGACATAAATTGCTGAAGGCGGATAGGGTCAATACCGGGGATTGGGATAGTGGCCATAAGACGAAATAAAACCAGAACAGAAAGAGTAAACAGAATCCTGTTTCTAAGAATTTTGTCTCCCAGTACCAATTTTATTTTGTGAACGAAATTATCCATTTATTTTTTTAGCGCTTTCTGACATTTTAATACCTTCAAAAACAAAAGATTTCTTCATCTCTCCATCAGCCAAAATTTTTACTTTTGGTGTTCTACCATTTTTCATCTTTATAATACCTTTGTTCAAAAGAGTTTTATAGCTTATCACTTCTCCAGAAGAAAATTTTTCCTCTAAAACAGAAAGTTTTATCGGAGTAGCTTTCTCCAATCTGGATTTCAAGAAATTTTTGCCTCGGCCGCGAAGCTTTGGCAATCTTTTTATTATATCGCGCATCTCCGGCCTTTTCTTCCTGCCGGCTCTGGCATTTTGACCTTTAGTACCACGCCCAGAAGTTTTGCCGCGAGTACCGCCACGGCCGACTTGCTTAGCTTTCCTGTTTGATTTATTTCTTTTTAAGTTATGGAATTGCATGATGAAATAATTAAATTTTACTTTTTCTCAATTTTTGCCTGCCCGACTTTGTCATTCAGGCGGGCCACTTTCAATTCTCCCAATGCTTTTATAGTGGCTTTGGCGATATTTAGTTTATTTTTAGATCTGGAAAGAATCTTAGAAGAAACTTCTTTTATACCAGCAAGTTCAAGGACGACTCTAACGGCACTTCCAGCAATTACCCCTTTGCCCGGAGCCGGTATTATGGAAACTCTGGCGCTGGAATATTTGGCTTCTACTGGATGAGCAATCGAATTATTGCTTGTTAAAGAAATTTTAACCATCGCTTTTTTGGCGGCCCGCATTGCTTTATCTATGGCAATCGGAGTATCACCCGCTTTCCCCGTACCTACCCCCACTTTTCCTTTTCTGTCGCCAACCACGGTAGCAATACTAAAACTAAATCGACGACCCCCAGAAACAACTCTTGTTACCCTCCTGACACTTATGATTTTGTTATCAAATTCCTGCCTGGCTCTTTCCGATCTTCTGGAAGGTCTACGTTCGTTTTTACGCTTATCTCTACTACCAACACTAAATTTGTTAGCGGCTTTGAGTACTTCTTTTATCACTAGAGCAGGAACAGGAATAGCTTCCTTATCAATTATTGTTTCCTCCATAATTTCTTTTTTTTCTTCCTCTTTAGACATAATTTCAAATTAAAATTTTAGGCCCGCTTCTCTGGCTCCATCTGCCAAAGCAGAAACAGATCCGGTATAAATATAGCCGCCTCTATCAAATACGACAACAGATATGTTTTTGGCTTTTGCTTGTTCTGCGATACTTATCCCTACAGCCTTGGCTCTTTCAAATGAGTTTTTGCCTTTAATATTTTTACTGGTGGCGGAAGCTAAAGTCGCACCTTTAGAATCATCAATAAGCTGGGCGCTAATGTATTTGTTTGATTTGAAGACAGAGAGCCTTGGTTTTTTACCGACGCCAAAAATTTTAGCCCTGATACGCTTTCTTCTTCTGTCTCTTTGTATTTTTTTAATCTGTGTATCCATAAATTTAAACTAGATACTCTTCTTACCCTGTTTCCTCCTTACAACCTCATCAGAATAATGAAAACCTTTCCCTTTGTAAGGTTCCGGTTTCTTTAGGTCTCTTATTTGAGCGCTAAATGAGCCAACCAATTCTTTGTCTATCCCTGATATGGTCAAAAGGTTTTTCTCAGCCTTCACCTTTAGCTCTGCTGGGATTTCTACTTCAACCTGATGGGAAAAGCCCAGAGCTAAAATCAATTTGGTGCCTGTTACTTGAGATTTGTATCCTACACCTTCCAAAACAAGCTTTTTTTCAAATCCATCGTTCACCCCCTTCACCATATTTTTTATATGGGAAGCATAAGTACCCCACAAAGCTTTTGTTTGATTGTTTTCTTTAGGAACTGAAAGTGATATTTGTTTGCCGTCTACCACGATTTTTATATCAGAACGAAAATCTCTGTTGAGTGAGCCTTTAGGGCCTTTTACAGAAAGGGTGCCGATGCTAAATGTCGCTTCTGTCTTTTCCGGCATTGTTATTCCTTTTTTGCCTAATCTACTCATTTTATTTTATAGTGAATTTACGAACTACCAAATATTAAATAAAAATTCTCCTCCCAAGTTGTTCTTTTTGGCATCTACATCCGCCATAATACCCTTTGGAGTAGAAAAAATCGATAAACCAAAACCTCTGCGAAATCTCCTTATATCCTTTGCTCCTTCATAAATACGCCTGGAAGGCTTTGACATTCTTCTTACCCCTGAAACCACCGGTCTTCCATCTCCGGAATAAAGTAATTCTACATTTAAATATTTTGCATTTCCTTTGGCTCCTTTAGTGACAGCGCCTATATATCCTTTAGCTGAAAGCAATTCGGCGATAGCCAATTTCATTTTTGAGAAAGGTATCGAGATTTCCTCTTTGTGTACATTCCCCGCATTTTTTATTCTTATTATAAAATCTCCTATTGGATCATTCATGTTTTTTCGAGGCAGTATCTTGTCCGCCGAAGAGGCGGGCTCGACTTACCAAGATGATTTCTTAACTCCCGGGATTCTTCCTTCGTTGGCAAGCTCCCTAAAGCATATCCTACAAAGACCGAAATCTCCCATATAGGCTCTACCTCGGCCACATTTGAAGCAACGGTTAGTAGCCCGAGTGCTAAATTTCGGCTTCTTTAGAGCTCTTGCTTTTACTGAAGTTTTTGCCATTTTTAATAAATTTTATCAACCAATCAAAACGCCCCTTAGGGCTCCCTTAAAGCTAACAAATGTAGGCAGAATAGTCAAATCACTGCCTAAATACCATAGCTGCTCAGATCGGCGTTGATACTATCCACTGTTTTTTTGATATAATTTTGGGTCCAGACCACAGCAAGCCAAATGGTGATGACTGTCGAAAGTATGATGAGCGCCCATGCAATCTGGCCTATTTGCTTTGCTTTTGGGTCTTTTGATTTAAAATATTTTACTCCCGGCCATCTGGTGACAAAAATAAAAGCAATCATAGGCAAGATAATACTAAAAGCATATATCCATACCTGTGTTACGACAGTCGTTGAAAGCGGTGTCTCATTTAATTTTGTTCCACAATTCGGGCAAAAATAATATTGAGGCAATATTGGCTGATGGCAGACCGGACAAACACTTGAAATAGAATCTGTTTCCATATTTTATATTCTACCAAAGCTGACTGTGAAAGCTAAGGCGGTGTCTGTTTGAAAATATCCGAACGAAACTGGCTGGGCTCGACGGGCGGAATCCCCCCCACCCCCCCCTTCCGCCCGCCTCGCCTTGCCTGCCCGACCGAAACTCTTGAGTGAAGGCGGGAACCGGAGCGGAAAGGACGATTTCAAGTTTTTCTTTGGCGGCAAATTCTAAACTAAATCCTTTTTCTTTTCCTCAAATTCTTTTTTATCAATCTCGCCTTTAGCATACCGTTCCTGCAAAATTTCAAGCACGGATTTTTCGTGATTGTGCGTGCCGTGCGATTGACTTGTGAGCCATTTGATAAGCGCGACAATTCCCGCAATTATCAATACCCACCAGAGAATCATAAAAATCCAGCCAAAGCCGCCAAAAGGCCCAAATCCAAAGTTCATCATATTATTGTTTGTTGAGTTATTGCCAAAGGGAGACGACCACCCTCCCCACATCATGTTCATCATCGGCATCCACCCGCCGCTTCCAACGGGAAAAGCCGCCGAGGTGTCGCAACCGGAAAGTCGCTTGCCCATGACAATATGGATTTGCTCTTCGCCGTCTTCGCCATGCACTTGAATCATCATGGCGTTCATGGCGGCGTGAGAATCTCCGGCCATTTGGCCCATAAAGTATTCTCCAAGCACTCCGTACTGCTCATCGTTTAGATTGGCACAAGTGACTTCTTTTGCTTGAAGTTTATTCCAAAGCTCTTTGCCTTCTTGTTCTTCGCGGAGCGTGTGTTCAACAACCGCGTCCCAATCCGCCGAGGAATTAGAAAATCCGCCCATCATCTGCGCGTTTGCGACACCAGCGAATGAGCCGACTATGACTGCCGCAAGAATTGTGAAAATAATTTTTTTC
>MHWS01000018.1 GCA_001824215.1 Candidatus Zambryskibacteria bacterium RIFCSPLOWO2_12_FULL_39_16
ATAGCCTTATGGCGGCAAGAATTGGAAAAATAAGTAGACCGTTTTTATTTTGGACTATTGTTTTGGTTGTGAGCGGTTTTTTTATATTTAGTTCTGCTTCACTTGGAATATTAGCTAGAAATGAAGTCGAATTTTCAAGCGTTGCTTTTAAGCAGATTTTTTTTGGATTATTTTTCGGTTCTATTGCGTGTCTTTTTCTGGCTCGTATTGATTATCATATTTGGAAAAAATATGCTTTCTTTTTCTTCATCGGTTCCATTTTACTCACTCTTTTGGTTTTTGTGCCAAAAATAGGAATAGGACATGGAGGCGCTGTACGCTGGATAAATCTGGGTTTTATTTCTTTTCAACCGGCCGAATTTTTAAAGATTTCTTTTATAATATATTATGCGGCTTGGCTCTCCAAATTTAAAAGTAAAGTGCCTACTATTTCTGGCGGTCTTTTGCCTTTCCTGATATTTGCGGCAATATTGGGAGCTATACTTCTTGCCCAACCGGATACCGATACATTTGCAGTTATTATATTTGCGGCTCTTTCAATGTACATAGTCGCTGGAGCCAAGTGGAAACATATTTTAATAATAATTATTCTTGGTGCATTGGCCTTAGGTATCCTTTATTTCACCAGACCTTATATAAAACAAAGGATTGATGTAATGTTTGACCCGTCTGCCAATAATCAGACCAGCGGTTACCAGTTAAAGCAGTCTCTTATCGCCATAGGTTCCGGACAAATTTGGGGCAGAGGGTTTGGTCAAAGCATTCAAAAATTTCATTATCTGCCGGAGCCGATGGGTGACTCGGTTTTTGCGGTGGCAGCGGAGGAATTTGGTTTTGTCGGATGCCTTGTTATTATTGCTTTTTTTACAATGTTCAGCCTGGAGGGTTTTAAAATAGCATCAAAATCATCGGATGATTTCGGTAGACTAATGTCTCTGGGAATTGTTATACTTATAATATCCCAAGCACTTATAAATATCGGCGGGATGATAGGGGTTTTACCTTTAACTGGGATCCCTTTGCCTTTTGTCAGCCAAGGCGGTACAGCCCTTTTTGTAGCCATGATTGAGGTTGGAATAGTAATGAGTATATCTAGAAGTTCAAAAAAATAAAATATGAAAATAATATTTACAGGCGGCGGCTCGGGGGGACATTTTTATCCGATTATAGCCATCGTTGAATCAATCCAAAAAATTGTAAAAGAGAAAAAACTAATATCACCGAAAATATTTTTTTTCTCCCCCACCCCTTACAATCCCGGGTTGCTCTATGATTACAATATTCAGTATAAAAAGACAATCGCCGGAAAAGTGCGCAAATATTTTTCATTTCTAAACTTCACTGATTTTTTTAAAACACTTTGGGGAATTCTTAGCGCTCTTTTAGACATATTTGATATTTATCCGGATGTGGTATTCAGCAAAGGGGGATATGGAAGTTTCCCAACATTAGTCGCAGCGCGCCTTTTGCGTATTCCTGTTTTCATTCACGAATCTGACTCTGCTCCAGGAAGGGTAAACAAGTGGGCCGGTAAATTTGCTGACAGAGTCGCCATATCATACAAAGAGGCCTCTGTCTATTTTAAAGGAGAAAAGGTGGCTTATACAGGACAACCTGTCTTAGAAGAACGGCTGACACCCATCACCAACGACGCATCAGAATTTTTTGGTTTTGACCAAAGCTTGCCTACCATACTTATAATAGGTGGTTCACAAGGAGCAGAAATAATAAATAACATTACTTTGGATATTTTGCCGGATTTAGTAAAAAATTTCCAAGTTATACATCAAACAGGTGCATCAAATTTTGAGGTAATGAAAGAATCGGCCGCTGCTATACTTTTAGAAAATCCAAATAAAGATAGGTATAGACCCTTTGGATATTTAAACGGTCTAGAGATCCGAATGGCTGCCGGCGCTTCTAGCCTTGTAATAAGTCGGGGTGGATCAACCATATTTGAAATATCATCATGGCAGAAGCCTTCTATTATCATTCCTATAGCAAATTCAAATGAGAACCATCAAATTAAAAACGCCTTCGCCTACGCCAAATCTGGAGCATGTACGGTATTACAAGAAGAAAATCTAAAGTCCCATATCCTTCTGACCGAGATAAAAAAAATAATAGAGAACAAAGAAATAAGCGACAAAATGAAAATCGGTGCCAAAAATTTCTTCAAACCCGGTGCTGCTGATACTATAGCCCGCGAACTTCTTTCTATAGTTCTTTCCCATGAAAGATTAGAATAAAATGAGCGAAAATAAAAAAAAAGCAAATAATAAAAAAGTGGTTGTTAGATTTCCTCCGTCTCCGACGGGACCTTTTCATATTGGTAATGCCAGAACTTTTCTTTTCAATTATCTTTTCGCTAAACAAAACAACGGGCAAATTGTTTTTAGGCTAGAAGATACGGACAAAGAAAGATCCAGGGAAGAATATGCAAAAGATATCGCGGGCGGCTTGAAATGGCTCGGTATTGAGCCGGATTTTTCTACTACGGTCAAACAATCAGAGAGGACAGAAATTTATAAAAAATATTTAGAAAAACTCATAAACGAAGGCAAGGCTTATTTATCAAAAGAAGAAACAACGGAAGAAGGACGACGAGCTGAAGTTATCAGATTCAAAAATCCTAATAAAAAAATAACATTTAATGATTTGATAAGGGATGATATAGAATTTGATACGACAGAACTCAAAGATTTTGTAATAGCTAAAAGTTTGGAGGAACCTATCTATCACCTAGCAGTTGTTATAGACGATTACGAGATGGGTGTAACCCATGTTATTAGGGGCGATGACGGTATCTCCAATACTCCAAGGCAAATCCTCATCCAAGAGGCTATAGGAGCGCCTAGGCCGATTTATGCCCATGTACCACTTATGCTTGCGCCAGATGGGACTAAACTCTCAAAAAGAAAGCACGGCGAGCAAGTCTCGGTTTCCTTCTATAGAAATGCTGGTTATATACCTGAAGCAATGATAAATTTTCTAGCTATGGTTGGATGGAATCCCGGTACCGATCAAGAAATTTTCAGTATGGAAGAATTGCTGAAAATCTTTGACATAAAAAAGGTCCAAAAAAAAGGAGGTGTATTCAACATAGAAAAATTGGATTGGCTCAATAGAGAATACATCCTTAACCTTCCAGATGAAGAGAAAGTTTCAAATTTTCTCCGTCAGCTGACGGATTCAAAAACAAAATGGAAAGATAGTGAGAAAACAAAAGATAAAATATTTATGGAAAAACTTTTGAAAATTATTTTAGACAGAATCCATAAATGGGGAGAAGTAAAAGAAATGCTGGAAGCAGGGGAGTACGATTATTTGTTTGAAAGGCCAATCTTAGATAATGACAAAATCTTATGGAAAAAAGAAAGTAAAGAAAAGGTTATTAGTATTATGAAAAAAATATTAAGTATTATGAAAAAAGAAGAAAATAATTATAATGAAATTAAAAAAAATATCTGGAATTTAGCAGAAAAAGAGGGGAAAGGGGATGTGCTTTGGCCACTGCGTTATACCCTATCGGGCAGAGAAAAATCGCCAGACCCTTTTACTTTAATAGATATTTTAGGTGTTAAAGAAAGCAAAGAGAGGATAGAAAAGGCAGTAGAAGCATTAAAATAAATCAAGAATGCTATTCAAGAAATTAACAATAATCATTCTGGTTTTATTTTTGGCGTTCAACGCGACAGGTATATCTTTTGCTCAATCCGTCGATGAGATAAAACAAAATATCGATAGCCATAACCAAAAAATTAAGCAGTTGGAGGAAGAAATAAAAGCCTATGAAAAACAGATAGATACCGTAAGCGGGCAGGCCCAAACCTTGCAAAGCGCCATTAAGGTGCTTGATATAAACCAAAAGAAGGTCAGTACTGAGATAAATAAAACGGAAACCAGCATACAAAAGACAAACCTGACAATTCAAAATCTCGGTGGTGAAATCGGAGATATAGAAGAAAAGATTACGTCCAATACGGAAGCTATCGCCAAAATCATAAATGATATACGCCAAAGCGATGAACAATCACTCATAGAAAGTTTTTTAACCAATAAAAGTTTGGCTGATGTTTTTGATGAATATGAATCAATCAGTCAATTTCAGCAAAAAGTGAGAGATCAATCAAAAGAGCTCACGACCTATAAAGAAGAACTGTCCAATAAAAAAGTGGCTACTGAAGGAGAAAAGAAGAAGTTGGTTTCTTTAAAATCAGAGTTAGGGGACCAAAATCAAATATTGGTAATAAATAAAAAGGAAAAAAGCACTTTGCTCTCGACCACCAAAAACAAGGAAACCGAATATAAGAAAATACTGACTGAAAGACAAGCAGAAAAAGATAGATTTGAAAAAGAGCTTTTTCAATTTGAATCCCAGCTTAAAATAGCTATCGACCCGAATAGTTTTCCTTCTTCAGGCAAGGGTATTTTTTCATGGCCACTAGATAATATATTTATCACTCAATATTTTGGTAAAACTATCGCAGCAAAAACGCTTTACTCTTCTGGTACTCATAATGGAATCGATTTTCGAGCCAGTCGCGGTACACCGGTCAAAGCAGTTCTTTCTGGAGTAGTGCAAGGTATCGGCAACACTGACCAGCAAAAAGGGTGTTACTCGTATGGAAAATGGGTACTTATCAAACATTCAAACGGATTGTCTTCTCTTTATGGGCATCTTGATTTAATAAAAGTGTCACCAGGACAGAGTGTAGCAACTGGAGAAGTTATAGGTTACAGCGGACAGACTGGTTATGCCACCGGCCCACATTTACATTTAACCATCTACGCCAGCCAGGGCGTTGAAATCCAAAAATACTCTTCGAGTACCAATTGTAAAAATGTCAGCATTCCAGTATCCGACATTAACGCTTATTTGAATCCAATACTTTATCTACCCGCGCTTTAGTTTTGTTTCTAAACTATCGTGGTAAAATAAGGTCGCACTTTAATGGACGTAGCGTGCGACATGATTTCGTTAAATCATATGAAAGATAAAAATTTAAAAAATAGGGGATTTATACAGATAGTTTTAGTTGTAGTTGCCGCTCTAGTGCTTCTGAAGTACGTTTATGACATAGATGTGGTCGGTTTTTTGACCCAAGGAAGGTTTAAAGAGCTTTTAGACCAATTTTATAAACTGGGAATCGAAGGTTGGTCAAAATACAAATATATCATAATTAAGGTCTGGAGCTTCTTTTTTGATATTATAAAAGATTTGGTAGCTAAAATAAAATAGACCTGTCGGTTTTTTATATAATAGGGGAGAAGTGTGTTTTTACAACAAAGACAGGGCGCCCACTTAAACTACTCATATCTGCTGTGCAGTTATTAATATAGGTGACCAAAGATATATTGTGCGACGTTCCTATCATATTATCCCCCCATAAAGATAACCAGCTAATTTACATATACAAACGCGCAAACGAAAATCCCCTTCCGACAAACATCGGAATGGGGTTTTCGTTTTTTACTTTTAATTAATCGCTAAATCTTTATATTCAGAGTAAGCAATGGTTCTTCCCCAACATTTGGAAGAAGACTTCCATGGTTTGACTCCATATTTCTCAAAAAGAACTCTGGCATAAGCGGTATTCCCTTCTAAGGTAAGAATATCATAACCAAGTTTGCTTGAATTTTCGTTGTGATAGAATTCATTGATCTGCATTACCCCTCTATCGAGAGGATTTGCTTCACCATGGAGCACTTCTCCATTTCCATCATGCTGACGAAAACGTGACTCGCATTTGGCAATCTCAATCATTACCGGAATATCAGAAAAATAATTCCCTATATATTCCTCTACCGTTATTGTTCTTTCGATTGAAACTTTTTTATCTTCACTTGGAGGAACTTCCTTAATTTCTACAACTTCTGATGTCACAGAGGGTATAAATGATGCTCCACCAAAACCAGTAATGTTTGAGGCGAGCATTATCAACCCTAAAGTAGTAATCTGGAAAATAAGCCTATTGTTTAATTTTAATCCCATTCATCACCTTCCCCCATCCTTTTTACAAAAATGGAAAATCTTAAAATGAAAGTAATAATTGGGGGTCTGCTACGAAAGAATCAAAGCGCGAACCAATGATTTTTGCTCTGCTTTAACGCAACAAAACCCTATAAAAGACAAAATCCAGCATTTACTGGACTTACGACTAGTATAGCATTTTCTACCTTTGCTGTCAATAGCAAAGTGTGGTGAAATTTACACACTAAAAAACGCCTGTATTGGGGCGTTTTTTAGATATTTTTAAGCTATTTTTTATCCTTAAAACTCTCCGTAATTTGGATCGGCGATGAAGTTGGCAATAACACTCTTAGGAGAATTCATTATTAAACTGCAGACTGGATTCCTGCCAAACGAAGCGCAGCCACCTCCCCAACCTGTAAATATTCTGCTTTGATTCGGGGTAGCGGTGAGATTGATAGTAGTGCCATCGGTGTAAGTTGCGCTACAAGTGCCACCACAATTTATATTTGTTTGTGCAGGATTGGGAGTTCCGGTCACCCTTCCCTGCCCTGACTTTATGACATCTAAGCCGAAAGTTTGAGCTAGGACATTGACAGTAACATTTTTGGTAGAATTTGCTCCGCTGGGGTCGCAAGAAATAGTGTATATCCTACTGGTCGTTAAATTACCAGTAGAGATACTGCCCGAACCGTTTGGATAACTTCCAATAGTGGCAGGAAGAGTAATGGTACAAGAAGTGGCGTTTGAATATGACCAATTCAAAGTTGTAGAAGTGTTGTAAGGAATAGTGGTTTGATTGGCGCTTATGCTTACCGTAGCGGGAGCTGCTGCAGGATTAACCACCACTGTTACTGTGCCGGTCGCATCCGTTGTTCCCACTTTAGAACATGTAATATTGAAAACTTGTGTGCTTGCTGGAATAGCTGAACGAAGTTCAGATCCACCACTGGCTGTTTTGGTACCACTCCAAGAACCAGAAGCATCACAACTACTTGGACTACCTGTGGTTGTCCAGGAAAGAGTGGTTGCTCCTGGTGCGGTTAGTGGCCCAACTGGATTGGCAGTGAGATTGACTGAGATGGCGGAGACCGAGCTAACCACCACATCCCCCCAACCGCTACAATTATTGCCTTCGTTTGATTCGACAATTGTGCCAACCATGGAAGTATTATTATCTGCGCAAAATCTGACAGAACGTGTCCCAGCAGCGCCAGTGAATGTATAAGAAGCAGTCGCGGGCAATGATCCACCGGCAGTAAGTGCCGACATTGGAGACGGAGTTGATGCTGTGAGAGGAGATACCGCTCCTGAGCCGCCTGCCCCTGTCGCTACCTGCAATGAATTTTGGAAAGTCGCCCCGGTGGCAGCAGTACCACCGTTCGTGATTGTTGAAGTGAATGTTTGAGGTGTACCAATAGTTGCAGTATTTTGAGTGGGTGTTGAAGCGATTAAGTCGGGAGTCGGAGGTAACGCCAAATTAAACACCCCGAACGGCAACCAGCCGTGCTCAAGGTTTGTCGAATCCCGCGCCCAGCCAGAAAGCGTATTATTAGTTGTCGGCGTTGTAAAATTCGTGTTAAATGTCACGGTGAAATTTACCCTGCGAACCAAAGGGTCTCCAGACGATGATGTGCCGCATCCAACCACATTGATATATTGATTCCCGTTTCCTCCCGCATAGAGAGCGCAACTACCGGAACCCCCAGAAATGAGTCCTGATTGCAGGCCTCCCCAGTACGGGAAGTTCTGCGCTGGCGTGGACCATCCGATATATCCACGGTACTGAGTCGCGTTCACCCCCTGCATATTGATCATGGCGTACACTGAACTAATACTAGACCATCCGTCGAGGTCTCTCACATCTGCCGAAATAGTATATGTGGTCACCCCGTTAGCATCCACGGGATTGGGACTTATCGTTACGCTCGTAACGGTGGGGGGGTTGACGGGTGGAGGTGGAAGCGCCGCAGCTTTGGTCTCTAAATATATTCTCCCACAGCCCGGTTCGCTATAAAAATCCGATCCCCCGCCCCATCCAGTCCACCCTCCCCCGGAGCCGTTATCGGTCCAAGGACTAAATATCTGCGTTCCTGTCCAACTACAATTTAAACCGCCATTATAAATAGGGGGGTCGCCTCTCTCCGAGCCGACCCTGAACGGCCCCAGATTATACCCCGGGCGCGACACCACCTGGATAAACAGCTTGACGCAGTCGGGATCCGAGTTGCTGTACTGAGCAGGGGACCATCCGCCACCCTGGCTCGCCCAGTTCGTCCATACCGTGTTCTGGGGGGCATCGCCAGCACCGCACCCGTAATCACGCGTCGAAATACCAAAACGAACATCGCTATCCCTGAGGTAAGTCCCATCCCCAAATGCCGCGACCTTCATGCAGTCAAACCCGCCTTCACCGCTCGCTTCCCAAGGAGATTCCACTTGGCGATACCCGCCGGATCTAGTCCAACGTGCGGATTGAGGGCCATTTGCGGCCCTGCCACAAGCGCCGTTTTCACTCACTTCCGCTGAAATGTCGATGAAGCTCATCTCTGTTTGGGCATACGCGGAGTGAGGTATAGCGAAAAACGCTATCCCCCCCGCGGCAACGAAAATGCCGACCATGGCGCTCCGTGTCACCTTCGATAATTGAGGAAATACAACAGACATGCTCATTCCCCCTTCCCTCTGTGATAGTTCTCTGAAGAATTCCATGATTTTATTGGTTAGCATAGTACTCCGCTGTTACTCGCGCCCCGGCGACATCCGAGGAGATACTCACAACCGCTTTTGCAGAATCGCGCGTAGCCACGAGCAACCAAGCGATGGGCATTCCCGTGTCTTCATGCGTTATTGTCCACTGATGCTTGGAAAAATAATCTTTGTAGGCGGCGAAAAGCGCCTCCGACGAGGAAGACGAGCGCCACACCACTACCGCCCCGTTCGCGCTCCCGGAATCCTCATCGGAAAATTGTGCCACTTCAAAACTAACATTCGTGTCAAGCACTAATTCGGGCGGAAAGTTGGCGGGCAGAGCATTCTCTTTGGTATATCCGATAATAGACTGAGGTCTCTCAAGAGGCGCCGAAGTGGAGGGAGCGAAGTCCTTCGGGTACCAAACAAAAGCAATTAACAATCCAACTACGACCACCAGACCTCCGACCCATGGCAACAGATTGCTCTTATTATTCATATAATTATTGTATCAAAAAGCCGTCTTTTTTTACTGACACATCTGTGGATAGCTAAGTCTATTTTTTCATTTTAAGCCTTTGCAGTTGCTGGCAGGGGTATAGCCCGCAGCCCGAGCTCCCCCGATTGAATTAAAAGTAATAAGATTTTGAGGGGAAATCTGTTTGGCTCCAGCGCA
This sequence comes from Candidatus Zambryskibacteria bacterium RIFCSPLOWO2_12_FULL_39_16, assembly GCA_001824215.1. Taxonomy (GTDB): domain Bacteria; phylum Patescibacteriota; class Minisyncoccia; order Phycocordibacterales; family WO2-35-19; genus WO2-35-19. Next base: position 9,342 of record MHWS01000018.1, read on the forward strand.
CCAAGGATAGTGATACTTGTTGCTATTTTTTGACCCAACCACAACTTCGGAAGAATTTGTTGTCGAAGGAGCTTGCTCAGCAGAACTCACTCCTTTCACTTCCCCAAGATTTTCTGAAATAATCTTGACTTCTGGCCTTTTATTTTCAAGGCCAGAGATTCTGCCTAGAGAATAAGCTATTATTGAGAGCAAAATAATAACAACTAAAACAAAATATTTACTCTCAATAAAGTTCTTTAATTTATCCTTCCAATCCCCTTCTTTTCTCACTTGCCCTGAGCTTGTCGAAGGGTCAAAATCCTCTTTCTTCACGTATTCCTCTATATTTGACGGTTCAACCATGAAAAATTGTTTAGAAGCTAATATATTGCATATTATCTGGCTTTGTCTTATACTTCAAGCGTTAGGAACATTATAACAAACAATTAAAATTAACTGATATGGCACATAAAAAAGCCGCCGGCACAACAAAAAATGGTAGAGATTCAAATCCTAAATATCTAGGAATCAAACTCTCAGATGGAAGCGTTGTGAGAGCGGGCTCTATTTTAGTGCGCCAGAGAGGTTCTCAAATAATGCCTGGGGCAAATGTAGGCATGGGTAAAGATTATACTCTTTTTGCTCTTAAAGACGGCAAGGTTAGTATGAATTCCAAAAGAAAAGTCCATTTTGACAGCAAGACTATCATCAAAAAAATTGCTAGCGTAGTTTAAGTTCAAAATTCTTTCTTGTCATAAGTTTTAAAAAGCACACATAATTTTCTGCTGAAAATTTGTTCCTGCTCGGCTCGTCAGCCTCCGCAAGTCTTTTCAAAACTTACGATCACGACGAATTTCTCAAGAAAAACAAACTGCTAAATTTTGAGCCGTGGGGGTCCCGTCCGCTAGTGCGGACAGGGTGAAGCGGGCGAAATTTAGCAGTTTGTTTTTTATTTATCTATTTCAATAATCACTTTAAATTCTCCTTTATTTTTGCCTATTTGAACCCCAACCATGTGCTCCCCTATCTCCTTAATAGGTTTTCCAATCGTTAAAAACTCCGGATCGATTTCGATTTTTGCTTGCTCTTTTAAGCTCTGCGATATTTCTGCAGGATGAATCTTTTCAAACAAATGCCCTTTATCATTGCCCCTTTTCTTCAAAATGATTTTTACACTTTTCAGTATTTCAATTTGCTTCTCTGTCAGTTTTTCTCTGATTTGTTTTTCGGCCAGAATTGTGGATTTTAAAATCTCTGCTTTTCTGGCGGCTAGAGGAGTGGCATACTCAGCCAGTTTTCTGGGTATTAAAAAGTTATTGGCATAGCCATCAGCCACATCTCTAACTTCATATTTACTGCCCACTCCCTTTATATTTTCTTTAAGTATGACTTTCATTTCGTTAAATATTTAACCGCAGCATCCATCTGTGGGTCTACGCCATCTTTAGTGTTGCCGACAATAAGCTTGACTTCAATATCCGGAGTAAGACCGCTATTTGAGATTGATTTGCCGCTGGGAGTAAACCAGTGGGCTACCGTTATTTTAAGAGAGGTATCAGAGGTAACAGGGATAAGCTCTTGGACCGAACCTTTGCCAAAAGTTTTGTTTCCGATAAGTATGGCCTTTTTATGATCTTGCATAGCGCCAGCCAATATTTCAGAAGCCGAAGCAGAGCCTTCGTTTACAAGAATGGCAAATTTTAATTTATCCGTAAAAATATCATAGCCCTTGCTCCTGTATACTTCAGGCGATATCTTATCTCCAAAATTTTCAGTGACAACCACCTTGCCGGTAGATAAAAACCAACTTGCCATGTCAAGAGCCGCCTCCAAGTAACCTCCCGGATTGTTGCGCAAATCCAGCACCAACTTGTCGGCACCCGACTGTACAAATTCCCGTAAAGCGCCGCGAAATAGATTTGGAGAATTAGCCGAAAAACTATAAAGACTTATAACAAATACTCCTCCCGGTAAAATTTTTGTATCAACCGTCGGTATTTCTATATTGGCTCTGACCAGAGTTTTGGTAATAGACTCTTTTACTCCCACTCTTCCAAAAGTCACCACAACTGAAGTGCCGACTTCACCTCTTATAAGACCTATGGCTTCATCGGTTGAGATATTCAAAGTAGATTTGTCTCCAATAGATATTATTTTGTCTCCGGCTTTTATACCAGCCGCTTCTGCGGGAGTACCTTTAAGAGGAGCTACGACAGTAAGAACTCCGTCTTGTATTCCTATTTCCATGCCAACACCGCCAAAAGAGCCGGTTATTTCTTCTTCAAAACTTTTGGACTCTACCGGAGGGAAAAACACAGTATAAGGATCTCCATAAGAATTCGCCAAACCCTGGATAGCTCCCCATATTTTATTTTGGTTACTTATCAACGGAGTGGTAGAGCTTCCAGGAGAAAATTTTTGATCGAGCAAATTCCAAGCTTTCCAAAATGCTCCCAAATCTACACTTTCGGTAGAAGTGGCATTTAAAAGTCCCATTGGTGCATTTTTTAAAGAACTATTACCTTTGCCGACATAAAAACCGGCAGTAAACAAAACTGCCGCAATTAACACCAATATTAAGGCTTGGGTGTATCTTTCCTTATTCATTTTCTGTTATAATAATATATCATAATCTTAATTATTATCAAAAACAAAAAATGATCACGACCCGTTCATTTATGAACCAAAATTGGATTGACTTAAACTCCCCTACTAAAGAAGAGATTGATTCTCTGGTATTAACTCAAAATATAGATCCTGTTGTCGCCAAAGATTTTTTAGCGCCGACACCCACTCAATATGCTCGGGATAAAGACAAAATAATTCACATTGTTTTACATATACCGGCTTTTAAACATTCCCATTCAACCAGCAGTATCCAAGAAGTAGATTTTATAATATCAAAAAATAGCGTAGTGACCGGAAGATATGATTCTATTGATGCTCTACATCATTTCGCCAAACAGATTGAAGTGAATGAAATATTAAATAGAGATGAAAATTTTCATTTATTTTTTGGGATAATGAAAGAAATTTATAAATCAATGGCGGATAAACTTGCTTATACGGGAAATTGGATAGAAGAGATAGAAAAAAGCATTTTTGAAGGTAAGGAGAAAGAAATGGTCTTTACTATCTCAAATGCCGGAAGAAACCTTTTAAATTTTAAAAGAGTAGTTGAGGCTCACGGCAATATATTTGAGTTTGTCAGAGATGTCGGCACCGAAAAATTTGACAAAGAGTTTGGCGATCAAGCCAAAACCCTCATTAAAGAGTGGCGTCAAGTTATGAAAATAGTGAATGATCAAATAGATTTATTGGCAGAGTTGCGGGAGACAAACAATTCAATGCTTTCAACCAAACAAAATGAGATAGTAAAAAATCTTGCGGTTATAGGCTCTATTCTTTTGCCTTTAACCATCATTGGACAAATTTTTGGTTTGAGTGTCCATTCTTTCCCTCTTATTGACAATCCTAACGCTTTTTGGATTATTCTGAGCTTAATGGCTGTCGTAATGTCTATAAGCATTATTTTCGCCAAGCTTAAAAAATGGATGTGACTATGGATATTTACCTAAACAACACCCTGACTCGAAAAAAAGAAAAATTCGTACCTATAAAAAAAGAAGAAGTTGGTATTTATTCTTGTGGCCCGACGGTATATTTTTTCCCCCATATTGGAAATATGCGCGCTTATGTCTTCGCTGATGTTTTGAGGAGGTCTCTTGAATACTCCGGCCTTAAAGTAAAACAAGTAATCAATATCACAGACGTCGGCCATCTTACGAGCAACCAAGATAGCGGAGAAGATAAAATTGAACAGACCGCAAAAAAAGAAGGAAAAACCGCAGGGGAAATTACGAAATTTTATGAAGAGGCTTTTTATAAAGACTTGGCGGATTTGAATATAGAGATTAAAGATACAAAATTTCCCAGAGCCACCGAGCACATTGTGGAGCAGATAGAAATAATAAAAATTCTTGAAGAAAAAGGTTTCGCCTACAAAATTTCCGACGGCATATATTTTGATACCAGTAAGTTTAAAGATTATGGGAAGCTCGGCAATATAAATTTAAAAGAACAAAAAGAAGGTGCCAGAGTAGAAATAAACAATGAAAAAAAGAATCCCACTGACTTTGCCTTATGGAAATTTTCAAAACCAGAAGAAAAGCGCCTTCAAGAATGGCCGTCGCCTTGGGGAACAGGCTTCCCGGGCTGGCATATAGAATGCTCGGCCATGAGCAGAAAATATCTGGGCCAGCCATTTGATATTCATACCGGCGGTATTGACCATATACCCGTGCATCACAATAACGAAATTGCCCAGTCTGAATGTGCTTTCAGCGTTCCTCTTGCAAATTTTTGGCTTCACAATGAGTTCCTAACTGTCGAAGGAGAAAAAATGTCAAAATCTTTGGGTAATATTTTTACCATCTCTGACTTGAAAGAAAGGGGGGTTCATCCGTTATCTTTTAGATATTGGCTTTTAACCTCTCATTACCGCTCTCCCGCTAATTTTACCTGGGAAAGTGTCTTCGGCGCCCAAACTGCTTTTGAAAAAATTATAGTTAAATATAGTGATTGGGTAGAAACTGAATATGTAGAGGGTGCTCTTAATGATTCTGATGTCAAACAATTTGAAGAAGCAATAGCTGATGACCTCAATACCCCTATTGTAATAGCCATACTTCAAAAAGTATCTGGTGGAGCTGTGGTAAACAAGATGGATAAAATTTTAGGCTTGAACATAAAAGTTTTGGCCGAACAATTGAGAGATATACCCGATGAAATATCAAAACTGCAAGAAGAAAGAGACAATGTCAGAGCAGATAAAGACTGGAAAAAATCAGACGAGATAAGAGGCACGATTGAACAAAAAGGCTACACTGTATTTGATTCTAGCGATAAAAGTGTAATATTAAAAACGCTCTCTTTATTAGCAAAAGAGCGGAATTAGTTTAGTGGTAAAATGGGTGCTTCCCAAGCATCAGACGCGAGTCCGATTCTCGCATTCCGCACTATAATAGGATCTAAAGGTTTTGGGAATTTAATTTTCGTCCCACAAAAAATACTGTTCAGAAAGGACGTTTTTGTTGTTCGGGATATTTCAATAACTCCCTACGGACAGCCGCGATTTTTCCGTGTATTTCATCTGCCAATTGTGGATTTCCAGCTATCATAGACTGGAGATAGGTACTGTCCAATGACTGTGCTAAATATTCTAGGAGCGCTTGCCTATGTAGATTATTTTTTACCTTTTCGAGAAGCTCTGGATTAAATCGATTATCTTGCTTTAAAATCTCAAATATCCGTTCCTCGATATTTCCAGAAGGATCAAAAACATCCTCTCCAAACCCCTCGCTACCGTCTTTTGTCGGCACACGTACACCCAGATCCAAAGCTATCAAATATTCTCCTGGTATTTTAGGATTCTCTGAAAATTTAACATCCAGAGCAAGATTTTTTGCGTCATCAATTTCAGCTAATCTTTTAATTTTCTCTTTGGCATATCCCCCAGTTGCATTTCTTATCCACTTCTCTTTATCGTTTCCTAGTTTCTCCCTAAGCAATATTTTCAATTCGTTTAAAAACGCGTCGCGGATTTCACTTTCAGATTTTTCTAGGTGGGCTAGTTTTTCCGCTTCAGTTTCCAACCTTCTTGCTTCAGATCTTTTACCTTCTTCCTTTATTTGGCTTTTGATAATTTTTCCTAAACCCCCAAAATCACCTCCTTCTCCTTTCATTTTCATGATTGTAGTTTATAATACTAAAAACAAATAAGCGAATGTGGTGTCAATAGCCTTTTAAAAAATCATTTAAACAAATCCAAAAAAAGATTTTTTAGTTTTTGCCAATCTGAGATTTGAGCTATTGGAGTGGAAGTGGATTGCGGCTCATCAACAATAACAGCCACACTCTCCCCTATCTGGGCTACATTCAATTTCTGGCGTAGTTCAAATTCAAGACCTTCTCTGGTATTTATGTTTTTTATTGATTGCTTTAAAACCTCATTCCTATTTTCAAGTTTAGCCACCTCTCCTTGCATGCGGACCAAAGTATCTTGGGCTTCCTTCTTTTTGTCATAGACTTTTCTAGCTGAATTTAAAAGGACAACAAGCAAAATAAGTAGAATTAAAAAAATACCTACTTTTTTCCACTTGCCGCTTTTCTTGGTTTTTATGCCACGCATGCTATTATATTAATACAAATTTCAAAATAATCCTATAAACAAGATTAGAAACAAATAAAATGCTCTGGAGTCCAAAAGCCCGAAAAATAATAAAAGTAGCCTGGTTTATAATAGCCATTTTCCTAATCCTCGGTATGGTCCTTATGTATATGCCATTTTAAACCAAAAACTTTCAGAAAATTTGATCTGTGTGGGAACCCTTTAGGGAGGAACAGTCAAATTTTCTGAAAGTTTTGTATTAAGCAAATTTTGCAAAAATTGGTTTCCTGCAGATAAATCTCGGAAACATTTTTGCAAAATTTGCTTCTGCATTAGTCCGGTTTCATTATCTTTATAAAGACATCTTGGGGAATCCTTATTTTGCCCCTCTCCCTCATTTTTTTCTTTCCTTTTTTCTGCTTTTCCCTAAGCTTCATTTTGCGGGTGATATCGCCACCATACATATGCTGGGTGACGTCTTTCCTAAAAGCCGACAAAGTGCGCGAAGCGATGATTCTGCCTTGGGCTTTGGCCTGAATTTTTATTTCAAACATTTGGCGAGGTAATAGATTTTTAAGCTTATCCACTATGTTTTCCGCTTCTCTTTCTACAATCCTTTTAGAGACAACCCTGGAGAGTGCCGGCTCTTCTTCCCCGCCGATTAAAATAGAGAGTTTGGTCACGTCCGCCTGTCTCACCTCCCCTTTTTCATAAGAAAGAGAAGCATATCCTTGCGAAACACTTTTGAGTTTATCAAAAAAACCACGCATAAGTTCCCGCAGCGGCATCAGAGCATGTATATTTGTTTTACTTGTCCCTCGAAGCTTTAGCGAGGTGGGGTCCCCTCCGAAATTTTCGGTAAAGGTAATCTCGGCTTCATGCTCGTAAAGCAGAGGCAGTAGATTCCCGACATACTGAGCTGGAGTTATTATTAAGGCATTCACCCAAGGCTCTTCTACTTTCTCTATCAAACCATCTTCGGGAAAAAACGCCGGAGAAAATATTTTCTCGATCTTATGATTTTTGTATTCCACATTGTATGTAATAGACGGCTGAGTGATAACCAA
>MHWS01000019.1 GCA_001824215.1 Candidatus Zambryskibacteria bacterium RIFCSPLOWO2_12_FULL_39_16
GGGTAGATATGAAGATTTGAGGAAAGAAAGCGCCAAAAATATTTCGGATTTTGATTTTGGCGGTTTTGGCGTTGGAGGCACTTTTGTGAAGGAAGATATGGCCACAGCGGTCAAATGGGTCAATGAAATTTTGCCGGAAGGGAAACCTCGCCATCTTTTAGGAGTGGGGGAACCGGTTGACCTTATTTTAGGAGTAGAAAACGGATGTGATACTTTTGACTGCGTAGCACCGACTCGTATGGCACGCAACGGCGCTCTTTATACCAAACATGGCAAAATAAACATCACCAATGCAAAATATAAAAATCTTCTTGAGCCAACAGAGAAAGATTGCAAATGTTATACTTGTAAGAATTATACAGTCGCTTATGTATCACATCTCTTTAGAGTCAAAGAAATGTTGGCCGCTACTCTCGCTTCCATTCATAATCTTTATTTTATAAATAATCTTATGTCTCAGATTCGTCAATCGATTTTAGATGATAATTTTTTTGATTTTAAAGAAGAATTTCTGAAAAATTATAAATTATGATTCATAACCTATACAAACAGCGCGGAGAAACCCCTTTGGAGTGTATACAGAGGTTTGTGGCAAATAATCCTGATTTGAAAGGTCAAAAAATGACTTATTTGGGCAGACTTGATCCATTGGCTGAAGGAGTTTTGCTTATAGCCAGCGGAGATGATGTCAAAAGGAAAGAAGAATTTTTGGAACTCGATAAGGAATATGATTTTATTTCTCTTTTTGGCTTTACTACTGATACTTATGATGTTTTAGGGAAAATAATAAGAGTTGAGAGATTGGAAGAACTTTTGGAAAATGATGTGAGGAAAGTAGTGATGATTTATGAAGGAGAAAGGGAACAAAAATATCCAAAATATTCTTCAAAAATGATTGCTAATAAAAGAACCTCACCCCTTACCCCTCTCCTAGATGCAAGAGAGGGGGAACATATCTCATTTATCAACAATTCAAGTATTTCTCTCCCTTCCCCTGCGTCTAGGGGAAGGGCCGGGGATGAGGTTAAAGTAGAAGGGATTTCCTCTAAGACTAAAAAAATCACTGTTCATAAAATCCAATTTCATAAACTGGAAACTTTTAATAATAAAGAACTTTTTGGCCGGCTTCTTATGGATATCTCAAAAGTAAAGGGTGATTTTAGGCAGCACGAGATTTTGGTTTTGTGGAAACAATATTTGTTTGGTTCGGAGTTGGGGGGGAGCTATTTTCTAGGCAAATTTAGTACCCATGTGTCTTCGGGTACTTATATTCGTGGTTTGGTAAATGATATGGGCAACACTTTAGGCTGTGGTGCTACTACCCTTTCCATAAAAAGAAATAGAGTGGGGGATTATAAAGTCGAAGATAGTATTAAATAAAAAACTGAAAACAGCTTCTTTCACTCGATACAGAAATTTTTTGCTAAAAATTTCCTTGTCCTCAGCTTTTCACAGCTTCCGGAATCTCGCTCAAGAACTATTTTCAGTTTTTTATGCGGATTATTTAAATATTTCCTCAACTATTTTTTTGACCAAAGCTCCGTCGGCTTCGCCTTTTGTTTCTTTGATAACAGTTCCCACGAATGCCCCTTTGTTTTTCAAAATAGGACTGTTATCATCCTGAGCTTGTCGAAGGATCTTATTAACTATTTCGCGGATTTTTTCTTCTGACATCTGGGCGGGCAGGAATTCTTCCAAGACTTTAAGCTCTGCTTTTTCGTTGTCAGCCAAATCTTTACGGCCGCCCTTTTCAAACTGCTCTATAGAATCTTTCCTCTGCTTTACCAATCGGCGGATAACAGCTATAGCTTCCCCATCCGAAAGTTTGTCTTTTGGGGTGCGTTTTAAGACTAAGGATTCATTTGTAAAGGCAGCTAAAACACCACGCAGAGTAGTAAGGCGAACATTGTCTTTGGCCCTTAGGGCATCTTTAATTTGTTCTTGTATTTGATTATGCATATAATTTTCTTTATATTATAGCAGAAAATTGATAGAATAATAAAGTTATGCAAAACATTGCTTTAATAATATTGGTAGTTGGGCTGATAGTAGCTATTTTTGCTTTGTTTAGGAAGAAACCTGAACAAAAGACAGACGATAGCGCCATGAAGCTTCTTTTGGAGCAGATGAACGAGCTATCTCGCATTGTTGATAAAAAAATGGGTGATACTACTAAGCAGGTAAACGAATCCATGCGTGATCAATTTAAGGAATCCTCAAAGCTTATACGTGATGTGACCCAAGGTTTGACCAAGCTTGATGAGACAAACAAGCAAGTGATTTCTTTTGCCGACCAGCTCCAAAATTTACAGGATATTTTGAAAAATCCGAAACAGCGGGGGATTTTGGGAGAATATTATCTGGAGACCCTTCTCAAAAATGTTTTGCCTCCTAGTCAATACCAAATGCAATATGTCTTTGCCAATGGGGAAATAGTCGATGCTGTGGTTTTTGTAAAAGAGAAAATAATACCAATTGATTCAAAATTTTCTCTTGAAAATTATAATCGTCTGACAGAGGCCAAAGATCCATCGGAGAAAGAGAGGCTGGAAAAGATTTTTATAAATGATTTGAAGACTCGTATTACTGAAACATCAAAATACATAAGGCCGTCCGAAGGTACTATGGATTTTGCTTTTATGTTTATTCCACACGAAGCTATTTATTATGATTTGCTTATAAATAAAATAGGAGCAGTGACAGAAGATACTGAAAACCTGATACAAAGAGCAGCAGGCAAATATAAAGTGATTATTGTGTCCCCTACCTCATTTTTGGCTTATCTGCAGACAGTTCTACAGGGGCTAAAAGCTATGCAAATAGAAGAAACCGCCAAAGATATTATAAAGAGGGTTGGAGAGCTCAGTGAACATTTGAAAAAGTATGAGATGTACCACGGAAAGCTTGGAAATTCACTTGAAACCGTGATCAATCATTTTAACGCTTCGAGTAAAGAATTTAAAAAAGTTGATAAAGATGTGGTTAGGATTACGGGGGTTTCCCAATCATTTGATGTGCCTATTCTAGACAAGCCAGATAACGAATAAAAACAGGCCGAATATGGTACTTGCACGATCTCACAAAATCCTGTAAAGTAGTCCTATTATGGCAGAAATAAGAGAAATCAAATCCACCTCCGCTAAAGCTACGGTGGACAAGAAAGAATCATCTAAAAAGCCTTCGAAATCAAAAGTTAAGGCTGATGAGGTTATTAATAATGGAAGTTTTGCTGTTATTGAAACTGGGGGCAAACAATACAGAGTGGTTGTCGGGGATACTATAAAAATCGAAAAAATACTTGCTCAAACTGAAAAGGGCGGGAACGACGATATGAAAGAAGGGGATGCAGTGGTTTTTGATAAAGTTCTCTTAATTGATAATGGCACGGATTCAACCGATATTGGCACTCCATATATTAGTGGAGCTAAGGTCTCTGGCACTTTGCTAGAGATCGGACGCAATGCAAAAGTTATCGTCATTAAATACAAACAAAAGAGCCGTTACTTCAAGAAAAACGGTCATCGTCAGCCATTTTTTAAAGTGAAGATTCATAAGATAGGATAAATAAAAAAACTAGCCGTCCCGATAATATCGGGACGGCTTTTCAGCGAAGAATATGAAATCTGGAATCTTCTAGTGTTGGATGAGAGTGATTGGTTTTGGAAAATGTTTTCCAAAGTAACTCTGCTTGTCTCTCGGCCAGTCCTAAAGGAAAGTCTTTACCAAAAAGAGAAACCCATTTTTGGATGAATGCTCTTTTTCGAGATTGTTTCGCTCTTTCTTTTCTTTTTTTCTCTTTTTCTAATTGAGCGACTTCTTCCTTAGTTATATGATGTAGCGCCATGCCACACCTCGCTTTCTGTTTCTTATATTACAAATTAGTAGTAAAAAAGCAATTATCCAAAGAAAAATGTGCGGAAATGAAATAGGATGAGTAGAATGGCAGTGAGATACCCGACCACAAGGATTTGAGCGTGGTTACGAGATACAAAATGAAAAAATAAATCAATTGCCTTTTGGTGTTTTACTTTTAAAAACAGAAAAGATTTTTTTGCAGTTGATTCAATGGAGAAGTGATTTTCTTTGAAATTCCAGATAGTCGTATAAAGAAACAGTGGCCAAGTGACGGTCCAAACAATCATACAATAAATGCAAAGCGAGCCGATTTTGTAGACGCTTTCATAAAAAAACCATATTACGAAAATAATAGCGGCAAGAGTCCCTAGATTAACCAAAAGCCAAAGAGGTTTTTTTGATAAGCCACCCGAAAGAAGCATTACTCCTATAGCAAAAAGCATTGAAAAAGCGACTATACCGAGCAGGGGATTTGGAAAACCAAAAATTTGACTCTGCCAGGTGCCTGCCACTGAAGTGCAACTTATGAAAGGATTTATATTACAAGGCAGGTTTACCGCAGGATTTTTTATGATCTCTATTGTGTCTACGGTCAAAATAAAAGAAGCCAGAAGGCCTATAATGCTACCTACCATTAAAATATATGGAAATGATTTTTGTATAGTCATATATGTGACTTCAGCCCCTATTCCTTAATGCATTTTTCATTGTCTCGGGATCAGTATACTCCAATTCCGTGCCCATAGAAAGCCCTTTCCCCAAGTGGGAAATCTTTATTTGCTTGCCCTGAGCTTGCTGAAAGGTGTTTTTCTCCATTATTAATTTTAATTGTTTTTTTACATAATCGCCGGTATTTTCTCCTTCCGGATTCCAGTTAACACCCAAAATTATTTCTCTTAGTCCTTCTTTTATTTTTTTCTCAATAAAGTTTTTAAGTTCCCGTATCCTTATCCTTTTTTCGGGCTCTTTTTCCAATATCCCAATCGAACCCCCAAGTACGAAATAGACTCCCTTAAATCCCCCGTTTTTCTCAACCGATTCCAAATCCATATCTCTTTGGACTAACATAAGAGTAGAACGGTCTCTCTCTTGGTCTCTACAAATATTACATAAAGTTGTTTTATTATTTTTACTTTCAAAAAATCTCCTGCAGTCGGCGCACATCACTACATCATTTTTCAAATCTTTTATATGCGAAGATAGTTCTTCCAAAGTTCCATTTGCTCTTGTCAAAAGATAGTAAACAAACCTTCTGGCTTGTCTGGGTCCAATACCCGGAAATTGGGAAAATATTTGAATGAGTTTTTCTATAGAGTTCATCTTTCTGCATTTAGAATTCTCTGAATTCTGATTCGGTACCGGAAAACTGAGCTTTTTCTAGAGGCAGGAAAGTAGCTTTCTTTTCGTTGAAGAAAAGCTCTACCCGACCAGTGGCGCCATTGCGGTGTTTTTCAATCAAAATTTCAGCTATGTTTGTCTTTTGTGATTCCTCCGTGTTTTTAGCTTTATCTTCTCTGTGTATAAACATAACAACATCGGCATCTTGCTCAATTGAGCCGGAATCTCGCAGGTCGGAAAGTTTCGGTTTGCCTCCTCTTTGCTCTATGGCGCGAGAAAGCTGGGAAAGAGCCAAGACCGGCACTTCAAGTTCCCTAGCCAAGTTTTTAAGTGAGCGGGAGATTTCAGTCACCTGATTGACCATCGAATCATAGTTTTTGCTCGTTGCCATTAGCTGTAGATAGTCCACTATGATGAGACCTAAACCTTTTTCATTTTTTAATCTTCTAGCAATTGATCGCATTTTTAAAATATTATTGCCTGGCTGGTCGTCTATAAAAATAGGCGCTTTTGAAAGAGTGTCTAAAGACTGGCGGATAGCAGAAAAGTCGTCTTCTCTAATACCCTTTCCAGTACGAAGCTTCCAAGCATCCACGTTTGATTGGGAAGCGAGCATCCTGTCTACCAACTGCTGAGAGCTCATTTCCAAAGAAAAAATACCAACGGATGTATTGTGATAGACAGAGGTTTGCCTGGCAATATCAAGAGCCAAAGCAGTTTTTCCTACGCTAGGCCTTGCAGCTAAAATTATTAAATCAGATTTTTGGAAACCGGAAAGTTTTTCGTCAAGATCTTTGAAACCAGTCGATATTCCTCGCAGTCCGTTTCCGGAGTTATGAAGTTTATCAAGCCGTTCCCAGGCTTCCGAGAGCTCTTCTTTCAACTCTACAAATTTATGGATGCTTGAAATATTGGTGACATCATAAATTTTCTTTTGGGCTTGATCCAAAAGAGTTTCCAGTTCCTCTGCTTCGTCATAACCCAAAGAAGAAATAAAATCTGCCGCCCCGATGAGGTTACGGGCGATATGTTTTTTCTGGATTATTTGAGCGTAATAAGAAGCGTTCGCAGCCGAAGGTACCGAGTTAACCAATTCGCCCAAATAACCATTGCCACCAATCTCGTCCAAAATATTTTTCTCTTTCAATCTGGCAGAGACAGTCAGCAAGTCTGTTGGATTGCGCTTAGAAAAAAGTTCGAGCATCGTCTCAAATATCAAACGATGTTTTTCGGAATAAAAAGATGCTGGATATGCTAAATCTGTAATCTCATACATTACTTCCGGTCGCAGCATTATGGATCCGAGTAAAGCTTTCTCTGCATCCATATTATTTGGAGGAATTCTCAAATGAGTTTTTTGGTTCTCTGCCATAGATATATAGTATCTTAAATATGTGAAAGCTCCAAAATTGTAATCTTAATAAATTGTGTTTAAAGAGGGGAAAACTTACCACTACCCTTTTTGTTTGCTTGATTTATAGGATTTGTTATATTAATATTGACAATACAAAGGACTATTAATAATTATTAAATAACAAAGGTCAATTCTATGAAAAAAGTCATTGTTTCGTTTGCCGCTATCTTGGTCGTTGCGGGAATAGTGAATTTCACCATTCCAGCCCCAACACTCGCAGTTGCCCAGAGGCAAGGCAGTGATAACTTAATGCGCGTGCTCATTGCTTTTGATAAACCAGTCGGCCCGAGCGAGCAAGCACTCGTGCGTGCCCATGGCGGCAAGATTAAATATAGCTATTCCATTGTGGACGCGATTGCCGCTACACTGCCTGCCCAAGCGGTTGAAGGGTTATCTCACAACCCGCATGTTATAGCCGTTGAAATTGATGATACTGTATATGCCACTGACATTGAACTTGATAATTCATGGGGCGTGAAGCGCATAGACGCAGGCACCGTACATACTGCTTCTCCAATCACTCCCATCAATACAGGCACAGGAATAAAAATCGGTATTATTGATTCGGGAATCAACTATAACCACCCCGACCTCAATGCTAATTATCGCGGTGGCTACGATTTTTACTACTACGATAACAACCCAATGGATGTCTATGGACATGGAACGCATGTTGCCGGTACTGCCTGCGCAGAAGATAACAACAATGGCACAAAGGATAAAAAGGGCAATCCGCTCTACGGTGTCGTAGGTGTTGCGCCGAATTGTGACCTTTATGCACTCCGTGTTTTGAGTGACAGTGGTGTAGGCTACTGGAGCGATATTATCGCCGCAGTTGATTGGTCAACCGGCGGATTAATTTATCTTCCCGGCTATTGGGATGTACCGGTTGGTGCGCCGGAAGAACCGATACAGGGAGTCAAAATGGATGTCATCAACCTATCGCTTGGGAAAGACGCATATCCGGGTACTATTGTAGAACAAGCGTTTAATAATGCCGAAGCAAGTGGCGTCGTAATCGTCGCGGCGGCAGGAAATTCAGGAAATACCGCAGGCACGGGAGACAATGTTATTTATCCGGCAAAATTCGCCTCGGTCATTGCCGTTGCCGCTACTGATTCTGCTGATAAACGCGCAAGCTTCTCAAGCACTGGTTCAAAAGTGGAACTTGCGGCACCGGGAGTATCTGTGTACTCAACATGGAACGACAATACTAGTTACTCCGCTCCGCAACCGAAATGTAACCGCTCGGGTGGCGGTTGCTACAAATACGGCTCCGGCACTTCAATGGCCTCGCCCCATGTCGCGGGTGTTGCGGCTCTTGTTATAGCGACGGGTGTTACTGATACCAACGGTAACGGTCGTATTAACGACGAGGTGAGAGCGGTAATGAATTCTACTACCCAAGAATTGGGAATAGTTGGGCGCGACAACCAATACGGAAACGGATTAGTTTCTGCCGTGACCGCAGTTGCTCGCAGTATGGTGTTATGGCCATAAGGTATAAGCACTGATAAAACCGTTTTATAATTACTCCCGATTTTCAAAATTCTCCTTCAAGATAAAGGAGACTTAAGAGGTCATATGTTATAATAAACAGATGACATCGGTCTATACATATCAGAGTTCAAATGTCGCTAAAACCTATCTTTTAATGGGTTTGTTTTTGGTGATTGTGATAGGGCTCGGCTATTTTATATCTCTTTATTACAATGATCCAGGGTTGCTTTATATAGCCATTATTTTCAGCATATTTATGAATGTGGCCAGTTACTGGTGGTCAGACAAAATTGTGCTTAGTATTTCCAAAGCTCGCAGAGCTTCTAAGAATGAATTTTTTGATCTTTATACGGTGACTGAAAATCTTTCCATTGCTGCCGGTCTTCCAATGCCCAAAATTTATACTATTGACGATCCCGCTCCGAATGCTTTTGCTACCGGCCGCGATAAAGAGCATGCTGTGGTTTGCGTAACCACCGGACTTATGCAAAAACTGGAAAGACCGGAGCTTGAAGGGGTCATTTCTCACGAGCTTTCCCATATAGGCAACAGAGATATTTTGCTTATGAGCGTTGTAGTTGTACTTGTCGGATTTGTTTCTATTATTTCCCATATTTTTTTAAGAGGAACGATGTTTGGTGGCCGGAAGGATAATAATAGAGAAGGGGGTGGCATCCTTGCGACTATTGGTATTGTTTTCATAATCCTTTCTCCGATTATTGCTACACTTATAAAACTTGCCATTTCTCGTCGCAGAGAGTTTTTAGCTGACGCTTCGGGCGCCCTGCTTACTCGTTATCCGGAGGGTTTGGCAAAAGCTTTAGAGAAAATCGCTGGCTACAATATGCCTATGAAAGCAGCAAACACAGCCACTGCCCATCTTTTTATTTCCAATCCTTTTGGAAAAGCTGGAACTGCAATTTCAAATATTTTTCAAACTCATCCGCCGATAGCGGAGAGAATAAAAATTTTGCGTAGTATGGGATAATTAATCTGTAATTAAAACAAAATGGCTGAAGAACAAAACAAAGAAAATTTAATTGCTCGTATAGACGAGCTTGAATCTCAGGTCACTAATCTTGAAAAAGACCTTATACATGATTCTTTGACTAGCCTCAAGACTCGGGCCTTTTTTGAAGAAGAATCAAAAGTTTATCTTGATATGGTGCGTAATCTAAGTGCCGGCAAAAGAAAAAATTGGTTTGGGTTTAAAAATATTTCTTTTTTATTTTTTGATATAGATCATTTTAAAAAAGTTAATGATACTTATGGCCATGATGTCGGTGACGTTGTTTTGAAAAAAGTGGCAAAAACTATCCATCAAAGTTTAAGGGTTGGCGATACTGCCGCGCGCTGGGGTGGAGAAGAGATGGTAGCCTCTCTTTTGGGGGCCGATATAAATGATGCTCAAATAAAAGCGGATGATATACGCAAAAAAATTGAAGAGCTTCATTTTGATGAAGCAAAAAATCTAAAAGTCACCATAAGTGTCGGGGTTGTCTCTTCCGAAGCCGCTTCCGGCTTTGAAGACTTGATGAAAAAAGCCGACGAGGCTCTCTACAAATCGAAGCAAACCGGTCGCAATAAAGTGACGGTTTATTCCAAAGTTTAAATAATAGCTTCTTTTGTTAAAAAATATATAGTGAAAATGGGACACACTTATGTTAGGATACTGAGAAATGGCTATTCATAATAAGCGAGAATCCATCATATTGTTCGCTGGTGACTTGCTAGCGTTTTTTTTGGCGCTTTGGCTTGCACTGGCGCTTCGTTATAACTCCATACCATCTGAAAAGCTTCTTTCCGAACACTTGGTGCCATTTTCTGTCCTTTTTCTTTTGTGGACGTTTGTGTTTTTTGTGGCGGGACTTTATGAGAAACATACACTTGTTTTCAAAAGTAAACTCCCGTCCCTTATTTTAAACACCCAGGTGGTGAACAGTCTTTTTGCGGTCGTATTTTTCTATCTGATTCCTTCATTTGGTATAACTCCAAAGACCGTACTTGCGGTACACCTTATTGTTTCGTTCCTGCTCATTATTCTCTGGCGTATACGCATCGTTCCTTATCTTGATTTTCATTATCACGAAAACGCTCTCCTTATCGGTACGGGGCCAGAGATGCAAGAACTCAAAAAAGAGATGAACAACAATGGACGTTATAACCTCACTTTCGTTTCGTCTATTGATCTGGATAAACTTGATATCCCTGCATTTCAAGAAGAAGTTATAAAAAAAGTATATAGCGAAGGAGTCACTTCTATAGTTATTGATTTGAAGCACAAAAAATCGGATGCGATTTTACCGTCACTCTACAATCTTATTTTTTCCAATGTGAGATTTTTGGATATGTACAAAGTCTATGAAGAAGTTTTTGACCGCACCCCACTTTCTCTGGTCGGTTATAATTGGTTTTTAGAAAATATTTCATCTTCACCGCACACTATGTATGACACTCTAAAAAGAATGATGGACATATTAATCGCGAGCATTCTAAGTATTTTTCTAATTATTCTTTATCCACTCGTTCTTTTAGCAATCAAACTTGATGATGGCGGTCCAGTCTTTATATCACAAGACCGCATCGGGCAAGGAAATCACATCATAAAACTTTGGAAATTTCGCAGTATGATGAAGAACGATACCGGAGTTTGGGTGACCGATGGGGATGTGCGAATTACCAGGGTAGGAAAAATTTTGCGTAAGTCCCGTTTTGATGAATGGCCACAACTTTGGAATATCTTGCGGGGGGATATTTCACTTATTGGGCCGCGGCCAGATATCGCGGCCCTCGGCAAAAAACTTTCACAGGAGCTCCCGTATTACACTGTGCGTAATCTTATAAAACCGGGACTTTCGGGGTGGGCACAAATTAAACAGGATATTGCTCCGCAGTCTTTAGAAGAGACACGTCAGCGTCTTGCTTATGATTTATATTATTTAAAAAATCGTTCGTTTTTTCTTGATCTCATTATCGCTCTGAAAACAATCAAAACACTTATTTCGCGAACAGGGAAATAATATGCTAAAGTAGATAAAATATGGGGGAAGGATTAACACTATTTATCACCGGTGGCGCCGGTTATATCGGCGCCATGCTTGCTCTTCAATTTTCAAAACGTTCTGATGTGAAAGAGATTATCTGTCTGGACAAAGATCCAGAGCCTAAAATCTTTTTAACAAATCCGAAAATTACATGGATTCCTGCTAACATCTCCGATGGCAGTTGGCAAGAAAAAGTGCGAGTGAAAAATCCGGATATCATAATACATAGTGCATGGCAGATTCGCGAATTGTATGGCAATAGAAAAAAACAGCGGGAATGGAATGTAGAAGGCTCTCAAGCAGTATTTGATTTTGTGTTTATGACTCCGAGCGTGAAAAAACTTGTGTATTTTTCTACCGTTGCTTCGTATGGTGCGTTTTCCAACAACACTACTTCCCATTTTTTTACCGAAGCGGAACCATTTCGCAAAACTGATTATTTGTATGCCGAAGAGAAACGTATCGTAGAAGAAAATCTAAAAAAAACATACGAAAATGCAAAAACAAAAAGCAAAGCCGGTATACAAATTTTCATAATTCGTCCCGCATCGATCACTGGTCCATGCGGGCGTTCGCGCATCCATTTTGGACTCCAATCGGCACTATCAGGCTCACTTGGTGGGCAGAAGTCATTTCTCTATGACTTTATTTCACTTTTGGTTTCCTTTGTGCCAGTCACCCCAAAATGGCTTCGCCAATATGTACACGAAGACGATATTGCCGATATAGTTGAACTTTTTTCGTTTAATAATCTTAAGGGTGAATATGAAGTATTCAATGCCGTTCCTCCCGGACCGGCGGTGCTTGGGCCGGATATGGCACGGGCAGTGGGGAAGAAGAAGCTTTCAGTTTATCCTTGGATGGTTCGCTTTGCTTTCTTTTGGACATGGCACTTAACTCTTGGACGTATCCCAACATCAAAAGGCAGCTGGAAAGGATATTCGTACCCGGTAGCTGTTGATGGTTCAAAAATTACCAAGCAGTATGGATTTAAATATAAATATGAATCCAAGGAGGCGTTTGTAAAAACAGCTGGCCGATATGGTGAAGATGTACTAACGAAATAACCACAAACAAAGACACATATACAATTTTCAGAACGATTTCTTTTTCCTCTCAGCTAATGCATCTGCTTCTTTCTTTGACAGTTCTTGAAATCTCACCATTTTCTCTCCTTCAAATCCTTTAAATGATGTTTCCATTTGTCTCTTGCGCATCTCGTTTAATTCATTTTGTTCTTCTCGTGGCAAAAGAGGCTCTCCATCTCTAAAAACATTTAATCCTTCCATAAATTTATTTTAATCTTAATAACGATATTATAATATAAAAATAAACAATAACAACTATTTAAAAACTTTCGTAAGCTATACAATTTTGATAGAGTATAAAAGTCCAAAAAGGAGGGTTCGCATAGTGGTCTAGTGCGCACGCTTGGAAAGCGTGTGTGGGGCAACCCACCAAGAGTTCGAATCTCTTACCCTCCGCCAGAAAGGATTTTGCAAGCTAACGCTGTCCGCCTCGCTTCGCTCGGCGGCTAATTCGTACTGGATTTTTGGCGAAAAAGAAACGGATTTATCAATGAAGGGCAAAAGAAATTTTTTCATCAATTTTTTCATAAGAGTTAATAAATGGCCTAAAATAAGGTCTTTTTTGTTGTTTTATGACTTATTTTAGCCAACTATTGACAAAATGACCTAGATATGCTAAGATTGCGTATCTTTCATAGTTATACTTATAACTTGAAGGACAACAGCTCTTTGTTATCTTTTGGTTAGATTTCTTGCGGCACAATAGCTCGGAAAACATCGTTTTCTTGGTTTCTGTGTCGTAAGAGTCTCAAACCATTCAACCAAAAGGAGAAAATCATGGCAGACCCCCGAAAGGATTTCGTTGTTCGTTTGGCCCCCGGCATTCGTCTGGGGGGTCAGGGCAACGAAAACGTCACGTTGGAAGAAGAAGGTGCCGTTGTGAAAATCAAGGGCATCGTGATGCAGCACTTCGGCTGCTTCACCTTCTACGCCCCGACGTGTCTCAACTTGCCGGAGCATCTCATCAGCTCCGTCACGGAGAACGGTGTCGCAATCTCCCCTCGCTGACATTCGTTCGAGTCCCCAGTCTCGATAAAACTGGAACCGCCGCCCGGAAGTCGTTCGACTTCACATCGGGCGGCTTTCTTTTTCATAATTCAAAGAGCGAGAATTTGCCGCCAAAGCCAGTAAATTTTTCAATCAATTTCAAATTGAAAAATTTACTGAATTGAGTTATACTTAGCTCAATTAAAAACTTGAAATTGTTAATGCTATCGGCTTCACAATTCATTTTGCCCGCCCGTCCATTCCGAGTCCCGCGAAGCGGGACGAGGACAGAATTCCGTTCGAGCTATTTCAAGAATACACCGCAATTTTTCAAAAAGGGTTTCTGAACCAAAAATATGGAACTGCCGAAAAATAATAACATTTAAAATTAATAATTAAAAAGATAACAAAAATATGAATCCAAGCAAAGCGTTGTGGGAGAAAGGCGACTTTACCAAGATTGCCGCCTTCATGCGTCAATCTGGCGAAGCAGTCGTTAAGTCTCTCGGGATAACGACACCGTTGCGGGTTTTGGACCTCGGCTGCGGAGATGGCACTACGGCAGTTCCTCTAGCCCTTTTGGGAACTGAAGTTGTTGGCATTGACATTGCCAAAAATCTCGTTGATGCCGGGAACAAACGAGCTGTTGAGGCGGGTCTCAACCGATTGACATTTCAAGAGGGAAATGCGAGCAACCTGCAAGGAGTCAGTGACCATTCATTTGATTTAACCCTCTCTATATTTGGCGCCATGTTTGCTCCCAAGCCATTCGATGTAGCCAAGGAGATGGTTCGCGTCACAAAGCCGGGTGGTCGTATTGTGATGGGCAACTGGATCCCAAACGATCCAACATCGTTCGTTTCGCAATTGCTGAAAATAAGCTCGTCTTTTTTGCCGCCGCCTCCTGAAGGATTCATCAGTCCAATGATGTGGGGAGTGGAAGCTAATATTATCGAGCGTTTTGGCCAGGCCGGCGTGCCCAAAGAGAAAATCTCCATGGTCAAGGATACGTTCTATTTTATATCTGATAAAAGCCCAACACAGTTCATCGGATCATTTGAACGATTCTATGGTCCAACCATGAACGCTGTCGAAGCGGCTGAAAAGAGCGGAAAAGTGGAAGAGCTCCATAGTCAACTTTTGGAACTGGCAAAAGCGCAAAACAAGAGCACTGACGGCGGCACTTCAATACCCGCTACCTTCTTGCGAGTGACTGTTAACCTTTAAGTTTATGCTCGGTCTCTATTTTGAAGCGTTAGACATTTCAATAGAAGATCTGTTAAAATAGATTTATGAAAAGACTTTTACCAGTTATTTTGGGTCTTGTGCTCATCGGCGGAGCCGCGTATTTCTTTTTTAGCCAATCAGAACCAGCTACTCCACAAAGTCTTTTGGGAGCAAATCCTAATCTTTATCTTTATACCTTAAACGGAAAGTCTTCCGGGCAGCTCAATGTGACCGTGTCGTTTTCCCAAGCATCAAGTGACCAGTATGCTATTGATGTTGCCATTGATCTGAATCAAGACGGGCAAATTACCGACAGCGAATGGCAAATCAAAGATGCCGGTGCTCACCTGATACAGAATTTAAAAAATAATTTTTGGCTCACGGATAAAGCCAAAAAATTAGCGGTCGATGACGAAGTTTTAGTAAAAATCAATTTTAAAAAATTTAACAGCGCTGACGCGCCTGCCAATCTGGAAAAAAGGGTGAAGGTGGAAGCGTTTGAAATCGGCGAGATGTTTGGGTTTGATGTGACTAGCGGAAGCGAGGACTTGAAGCGCGGTATCGGATTGCCCCAGGCGATAATTTCGGTAGCGCAAGCCGAGGGCGAAGAAGTGTTTCGTAATGGCAATACTCCGGATTTGGCCCAAAACCGCATGGAATGCGCTGCCGTGTCAGCTGCTAATAACCTGATGTCTTTAGCTGGCGAGAATGACAAATTTAGCAACCTGCCCGAGTTTACCGGTGATCTCATTGAAGAACTTAAAACAGATATGAAGTTCGATAACGGCATATCACTTGCCAATATGGTAGCGGGCAAAAACAACTTTACCCAAAGACATAACCTGCCAATCTCCACTGAGCTTAAATTAGCGCCGACCAAAGAAGATATTTTAGCAGCCCTTAATTCCGGCGCCGCGGTGGAGCTCAGTTTCAGTTTTGTCCGCTCAGCCTCGGGCCGCAATAACACGGGCCATGTTGTGACCCTAGTTGGCGCTTCGCAGAGCGAACTGTTTGTCCATGATTCTGGAACGCCCGAAGGTATGGATACTCTGCGAATGTTCGGCACGGTCCAGACCCCTAAAAACACTTTCATTAACGTTCCGTATCCTTTGTGGGATGGCGTTGCATATATTGATGGCATAGTAATTCAAAACTGGACGGAGCCCAAACATGCGCAGGGATCGTATACCGACGATGGCGAGCAAGCGAGCGAAGTTGAAATGCTGGTTATTGACGGGCACTATTCCCCCAAGAGTTTTTTCCGCGTGGCTAATCCCGATAACTGTAATGCGTCGCATTATCACGCTGTTGCCTCTGATGACACAGTTTATGGTTTTAAAGATAAAAATTCTTCGGAAATTATATCCTTGAAAGATTCTAATAGAAATTCCTGCGGCTTTGGTAAGGTCTCCGAGGTGCCGTTGGAAAAAATTACCATTACTTTTGAGCAATCACAAGAGTTGATTAAGTATCTGCCGACTTCCGCGGTTCCAGAAAAATCAAGTGGAACGGTCAAGATCTGTGGTCTTCCGGGTGGACCTGCCTGCCCTCCGCGCTAGATATAGAAAATCTGGAAATCCGTTTTTTATTAGTAATCCCCAACTGTCATCTTCCTGGATACTTGTAAACTTACTATACTTAGAGCATGTATGGTTTTTATTTGTTTCGTATTTTGAAAGTAACTATTGGTGTCTGCGCGTTTTTTGTTATCAGTTTTTTTATATTTGCACATGCCGCTTCCGCGGCGGGTATTTGGATAAGTCAGGCGGAACTTGCGGCGAAACCTATGTCTGGTTCCGCATGGAACGGACTTCTTTCGGCTGCGAATTCGAGTTGTGGCACGCCGGACCTTGCAAACCAGGATGACGGGGCGAATGTGTGTGTTATGGCGAAGGCACTGGTCTTCGCGCGGACCGGCACGACATCATATCGCACTGATGTCATTACGGCGCTCCGCTCTATCGTTAATTCTGGCACGTACAACGGTCGCGCACTCGCGATCGGCAGGGAACTGGGA
>MHWS01000020.1 GCA_001824215.1 Candidatus Zambryskibacteria bacterium RIFCSPLOWO2_12_FULL_39_16
TTAAGGCCGGCTTGGTGGGAGAAGAAACAAATATAGAAATAAAGATAGACTTTTTAAGCGGCGTTTCTTTTTCAAAAACCATTACTTTAAATCCGGCCAGTGTTGATTTGGTCTGGGAAGCGTACTCCTATGTGCCACCATTTTATAAAGGCAAGGCTTTGCATCCTAGGCAAGGTGTTTTGAAAGTTGTAGCTATGCCCGAATTTGTCAAAGGTGGCAAAAGGATTTCTCCGCAAAATTTGGTTTATGAGTGGTCAAACGCGACTAAAATAAATCAAAGTCAATCTGGGTACGGCAAAAGTGCCGCTGTTTTAAATGGTTCAATATTGGGTAAACAAGAAAATATAAAAGTTGTGGTGACAGACCCGGTAAATAATTTGACAGCCCAAGGATTTTTGGATATTTCTCCGATTGATCCTGAAATAGTTTTTTATGAAAATGACCCGTATTATGGACATATATTTGACATTGCAATACCAGGCACTTTTAATTTGAGGGCTGATGAAGTGCAGATTTTGGCTGCTCCGTATTATTTCACCAAAGAAGGAGGAGGCTTGTTACAATATGAGTGGCGGCTAAACAGTCAATCAATCCCTGACCTTTATGGTTCAAAGACAGCTATCTTTAGAAAACCGGAAGACAGAACAACAGGTATATCAAATATATCTCTGCAAATAACAAATACAAACCGTATTTTGCAGCAAGCGGGTAGTAATTTAATAATGCAATTTCAAAATTAGAATGAAAAAAGTATCAATAATTTTAATGGTGGGGGTGGTTGTAATGGGAGGGTTTTTTACTTTTCATATTTCTTCTCATGCCCAAACACCTTTTGAATATACAGTCTTAGCACCATTGCCGGGCATACCTCAAGGCAGCCCTATCACCTTAGCTCCATATATACCACTTATTTTTAACCTGCTTATAGGCCTTTCGGCGGTGTGGGCGGTACTAATGATTATTTTAGGTGGTTTCCAATATATGTCCACCGATGCCATACAAGGAAAAGCAAACGGAAAAGAAAGAATCAAAAATGCGGTGCTTGCTTTGGTTTTTGTCATTGGGGCTTGGCTTATTCTCAATGAAATCAATCCAAATCTTTTGCATATTAATTTGAATATAGAACAAATCACTGCTACTACCGCCCCAACGTTGCCTCTGGGAGGAGAATTGTCTGCTGCCACTGGTCCCATATTACCGGGATACGATCTTACTCAAGCCCAAATAGATAAAAATGCAGAGATGGTCACCGACTTGGCAGCTAATCATGTAAACGTTAACAATGACCCTTGTACAACAGCTGACCAAACTACCGGATGCACCAACCTTGTCGGTATGCCACCAGTCGCATATAGCGGTGTCAAAAATCTGCAAGAAGGTTGTGTGTTAAGTGATGGTTTTTCTTCTACCAGCTGCGGCGATGTAACAATCACCGGGGGTACGGAAGGGGGTCATGCGTCTCATGGCCTAAACCTGCCGGCTATGGATTTAAGCTATAATAATGCGGCTTTAAATGAATATATAGTAAGTATTGCAACTAAACCTCCAGAACAAACATCACTTGGTCCTATTTATACAGTAAAGTTAGAAAACGGCCAAAATGCAACTTTTTTACTGGAATCAAACCCTCCTCATTGGCACGCCGTCTTTGGGGGGATATAAAATATGACAAAAAAAATACTATTAATCATAGGAATACTGGTAATCGTTGGCATAGTGGCATTTTTGATTTTTAGTTCAAAACCGCCTCTGGCACCGGGGGAGAGTCGGGTAGGATTTTCAATAAGAGATTATTTACCTTTTGGTAATAGTGGTAATGAAACAACAAGCACTACAACTAACACAAGTACAAACAACAATGATACAGGTAGCCAAACCTCAACAAACATGGAGGGCCAGCTGGTACCAAAACTTAGGAAAATTTCAAAAGAGCCCATAGCCGGAGCTGTTATTTTCAATACCGGCACCACAAGCTTGGTAAGATTTATAGAAAAAGGCACCGGCAATGTTTATGAAGCAAGGTCAGACTCTGTAGCCATCCAAAGACTCACTAATACGACCATCCCTAAAATAATCAGGGCTTTTTGGCTACCAAACGCTTCCGGTTTTTTGGCCCAAACATTATTGTCGGGTAGAGAAATTGTAGAAACTAATTTTGTAAGATTAAATAAAAACGTCGCCAGTAGCACCAATGAAACTTTAACTCCATTTGGCGTTACTATAGGCAAATTGCCAACGGGTATAAGGGAAATTACCATAAAACCCGACAGTACCAAAATTTTTTATTACACTGTTTCCGCGTCGTCAGATTGGTATATTTCAAATCCTGACGGCACAGGTAGTAGCTTGGTGATGTCTCATCCGCTAACTGAGTGGCTACCAAAATGGATTTCCCCAAATCAGATAGTTATGCAAAACAAGGGGAGTTTTAAAAGTGTAGGTTATAGCTATTCTTTTGATGTTTTAAATAAGGCTTTAAGAAAAATCGGCTTGGGTATGGTTGGACTTTCTGTTAATACAAGCACAGACGGATCTTGGAGTTTGGCATCAAGCGGCGGCGCTTCCCCAAAACTATTTATGATTGACAATAAAAATGTAACTTCAAAAGACATCACGGTAAAAGGTTTGGCAGAAAAATGCGTATGGCTTAAAGACAAAAACCCTTCGGTTTATTGCGCTGTCCCAGGCCAATTCCCAACCGGGGACTACCCCGATGTTTGGTATAAAGGCCTTGTATCAACCGAAGATTCCATATGGAAAATGGATATGAACAACATTTTTGGCGAAATTTCCAACCTTCCACTAGAATCCGGTGAGAAAATCGATGTGGTAGATTTGAGTCTTTCTCCGGATGAAACCCATCTTATTTTCAAAAATAAAATAGACGGTTATCTGTGGATGCTTCGGATAGATAAATGAGGAGATTATTTAATGGCTATAGAAGTCTCCACCATGTGTTTTCTAACATAAACATCTTGAGCTATGCCGACAAGGTTGCTGACAAGCCAATAAAGAGCAACCACCCCCGATATTTTCCAGGAGATGAAAAAGACAATGAGAGGCATTGTGTATTTCATTTGCTTGGACATTATTGCCCCAAAATCTTCTTTACTGGCCACAGCCTTTGCTGAAGCTTTGGTTTGATTAGTTGATTTGGAAGCCAGATGCATTTGCCAAAAACTGCTGGCTGCAGCCAAAAAGGCTAATACTAAGCTTTTTTGAGAAACATCTATTAAACCCAGGAAGTTCATGGAGACCGCTCCTGGTGCTTTTATAAAAGAATAAAGTATGCCTGTGTCAATATTTGGCAGACCTGACTCAAGAAATATATAATAAAGGGATAATATAATAGGGATTTGGATAATAAGGATTAAAATACTGGAAAATGGATTGATTTTATTGGTTTTATATAATTCCATTAATTTGACAGCTTGTTCTTGTTTATCTTTGTATCTTTCTTTCAATAAAGATATTTCTTCTTCTTTTTCTTTCATTCTTGTTTGGGTAACTGTGGATTTTTTAGCCAGAGGATAAAGAATAACTTTTACCAAAACAGTTAAAATTATAGTGGCAATACCAGCATCAATAAAGCTTACGTTTAAAATAAGGATTAGGAGGTTATAGAGCGGTATATAAATGAGTATTTTAAAGAAAGCTATCATTTTTTATTTGATTAGTTTTGATTCTGTAAGGATAGATTTTAGATTTTTAATAATTTCTTCATCATTTTTCGGTATTGTCCTGAAAGAAAAGAGGGCAAGGATATTTGACGATATTTCAGGAAAATGTTTTTCTAACGATCGGTAGCCAGCGCGTCTCATTTTATTTCGAACTACAGCACTTTTTGCAATTTTTTTAGAAACAGAGAAGCAAAAACGAGATGGTCCATCTTTCGAAACAAACCTTAACAAAAAAAGGTTACTTTTAAAGGTTTTAGTCCCATTTGACAGTAATGGGAACATCTTCCTGGGGATTCTCCTATTTTTAGAAAACATTTAAAATTAAACTGATATATTTTTGCGATTCTTTCTGCGACGATTTTGGAGCACCTTCAAACCACCCGGGCTTTTACTACGCTTCAAAAAACCATGAGTTTTTGCTCTTTTTCTTTTTTTTGGCTGATAAGTTATTGACATTCTATTAGAAGTTAGCTCTTAAAAAATTTATCAACTCGATATCCACAAATTATAAACATATTCAAAGAAAAACACAAGTTCCCTAAATATAATTAGACTATATAATGATTTACATGGATACCAAAGAACTCTGGAATAATGTTTTGTTGGAAATAGAATCTTCTGTTTCTAAAGCAAATTTTGCGACATGGTTTAAAGAAACAAAAATTTCAGGCTTTGATGGTGGGGTGGTTTATTTGAGCGTCCCAAATACCTTTGTTCAAGAATGGCTGTTGAAAAAATTTCACCAGCTTATTTTAAAAGTTTTAAGACAATCTTCCGAATCTATACACTCTCTTGAATATGTAATAAAAGAGGAGAGTAAGCAAAAAAATCAATATATACCAACAAAAACCTTGTCTGCAACAAAAGAGCTGCCCCTGTCTGAACATTATGTTAATAAAGATGATAATTTAAATCCAAGATATACTTTTGAGTCTTTTGTAGTAGGCCCATTTAATGAACTAGCTTACGCCGCGGCCCAAGCGGTAATAAAAAATCCTGGGATAGCCTATAACCCGTTATTTATTTACGGAAGCACCGGACACGGCAAAACACATTTAATACAAGCGGTTGGTAACGCAATAAAAGCCATCGACTCATCAAAAAAAATATATTATTTTACTTCTGAAAAATTTGTTAACGATTATGTAAGTTCGGTTCAAACAAACAAAACTGATCAATTCAAAGAAAGATACAGGAAATACGATATGTTAATAATGGATGATGTTCAGTTTCTTTCTGGAAAAGAAAAAACTCAAGAAGAATTGTTTCATCTTTTCAATATAATGAAAGATAGTAACAAACATATTGTTTTTTCTTGTGATAAACATCCGAACTTTGTAACCGGCCTCGAGGATAGGTTAAAATCTAGATTCGCCGCTGGTATGGTAATTGATATACCAGCCCCAGACCAAGAATCAAGGATTGCTATCATAAAATCAAAGTGTGCCAGTATAAACCTCTTTGTAGACGATGAAATCATTGGTTATTTGGCTGATTCAATAAAAGGTAATATAAGAGATTTAGAGGGTGTTATTAACCTGATAGTCTGTCAAACGGGGACAAAAAATAAAACACTGAACCTAAACGAGGTTAAAGATTTGGTTAAAAACAGTATAAAACAAAAAAAACTATTGTCTTATAAAGAGGTTGTTAAAATAATATCTGATTTTTATAAAATTGAAGAAGATGTTATATATGAAAAAACAAGAAAAAAGGAGGTTATCAAGCCGAGACAGATAATAATGTATATTTTAAGAGAAGATTTTTGCATCTCTTATCCGTCAATAGGGGAGAAGTTGGGTGGTCGAGACCATACTACTGTTATTCATTCGTGTGAAAAAATAAAAAGAGAAATCAAAACAGACATGTTGTTATTAAAAGAAATACAAGAAATCAGGTCTATAATAGGTTGATTGAGTGTTGATTAGGTGTTGATTTACTGTGTTGATTTTGTTTTTAAATAATTAAAAAATTAAAATAAAAATAATTATAAATTCATTATAAACATTAATTTAAAATTGAAATTAAAAACAACGTTCTAAATAAAAGGTATATCAAGAAATCCACAAATCCACAGGTATAAATATAAACAAAAAATAAATCATGAAATTTGAATGTGATAAAACAAAAATAGAAATGGCTATTCAAAAAACAGCAAGATTAGCGAATAAACACCTAACCTTACCAGTTCTTTCTTGTGTTTATTTAAATGTGTTAGATGATAATAAAATTGTTATAAAATCAACTAATTTAGATATTGGGGTAGAAATTGGAATAAAAATTAAAACAATAGAAAAAGGAATCCTAGCTGTCCCAGCTAGTGTTTTATTAGGAGTACTATCTTCTATTAAAGAAAATAATTTAACTTTTGAATCAAAAGAAAATAATTTAAAAATTTATTCAAATAAAAATTCAGCCATTATTAAATGTTTACCTTATGAAGATTTCCCAAGTATTCCTAAATTAGAAAATTCAAAATCAATAAAAATAAATTGCCGGGACTTAATATCCGGTTTTAAATCTGTTTGGTATAGCGCTTCAAATTCAAATATCAAACCAGAACTTTCAAGTGTTTATGTTTATAAAAATAATGAGAATTTAGTTTTTGTTTCAACAGATTCTTTTCGTTTGGCAGAAAAAAAAATCAATACAAAAACATCAATAGATTTTCCTCAAACTATTATTCCATATAGAAACGTTTCGGAAATAATAAAGTTACTTGAAGATTATGACGGAAACATTGATATTATTTTTGAAAAAAACCAAGCAGCTTTTATTATTGATAATATGTACTTGGTATCAAGATTAATAGACGGATCTTTCCCTGATTATAAACAAATAATACCAAAAACATTCAACACAACAGCTACTATTTTGAAAGAGGATTTATTAAATTCTATCAAAGCATCAAATGTATTTTCTGATTCTTTAAATCAGGTTAAATTAAAAGTAGATATTAAAAACAAATCTTTGGTTATAGAGTCAAAAAATAATGATGTTGGTGAGTATGTTGAATCAATCAACGCTTCTGTTTTGGGGGATAGTTTGGAATTAAATTTTAACAGCAAGTTTATAATAGATTGTATACAATCTATTCCTTCCGACAGTCTAACCTTAAGTTTTGGGGGGGTTGGCAAACCACTAGCTATTAGCGGGTCTTCTGATAAAAGCTTTTTATATATCGTAATGCCAATGAATAGATAAAAATAAGATAATAACTTTTAAACATAATGAACGGTATCTCTGGTTTTCTACAAAAATTTTTAAATCTAGAAAAAGATAATACAACCAAACTGTTAATGATTTTGGATGCCATAAAACAAAAAACCGGCCTAGATTTACCAAAAGAATCGTTGGAAATAAAAGGAGATAATATTAAATTAAATTGCAATCCGGTATTTCGTAATGAAATATTTATGCACAAAACAGAAATAGAAGACTCGTTAAAAATCTCAAAAATATTTTTGAATATCGTTTAATCAATCACAAACGGTTGATCGTTGGAAAGACCATGATCCTGCGCCCAAAGACGAACACCGTATTCCCAGTTATTAAATTGAGAATCTAAAGATTGGTTCTCTGGGATAGGGCCTTTTGGATCATCTTTACTCACCCAATTGAGGATTGAATGTACTCCGCCATAAACAGTGGACGCCCCAGATGTTGAAGTTGCCAGTATCCCTCCTTGCCAAATACCCTGCAACACTGGTTTTAGTTGTAATTTGTCTAGAACCAAAGGTTCCTCAAACTGTTCATTTGGATATTTAACCACCACTTGATCCATAAAGGCTCTCCACATCGGAGCGACAATAAGTCCGGCAACTTTTTTTACCATCGGGCTATTATTATTATTTCCGGCCCATGCACCCACTGCAATACTTGGGGTGTAGCCCATTATCCAGGCGTCCCTAGAATCGTTTGTGGTACCGGTTTTTACAGCCACATCTCTATCGGGGAAATATAAAGCTGAAGTTTGTCCATAAGATGGTGCTCTTGCCACATTATCAGATAATATACTGGATATTTTTAAAGTAATTTCTTTATCCAAAACTTGGGTTGGATTGGGGTTGTGTCTCTCTAAAATGGTGCCAGTCTTGTCTTTTATTTCAATAATAGGGGAAATATCAGTTTTTACTCCATCGTTTGCAAAAACTCCGTATGCTCCTGTAATTTCAAGGGGTGTAACTTCACCACCTCCCAAAACAAGAGTCAGCCCATAATCTCCTTTGTTGCTTAAAGATTGTATACCCATATCTCTAGCTAATCTTATTGAATCACTCAAACCAGCTAAATACAAAACTTTTACGGACGGCACGTTTATAGATTGGGCCAGAGCATTCCGCATTGTAATAGGGCCTCTGAATATGTTGTCAAAGTTATCCGGAGAATAGCAACCATTACCTGTTGTTAAGTTGTCAGGAGTACAAGCTGTGGAAAACTGGGTTTTTACGTCAAAAAGGACGGTGTCTTGGGTGTATCCTTTCAGGAAGGCTTCAGAGTACACAAACGGTTTAATCGTTGACCCTGGTTGTCTTTTGGCCAAAGTTACATTGAAAGCCCCATCTATATTTTCATCAAAATAATCTCTTGAGCCGACCATTGTTAATATTCCTCCGGTTTTAGGATCTATGGCCACAATAGCTGCGTTTTCAGCGTTGAAATTTATTTTGTTTTGCAAAGCATAATCATGAGCCACTTTTTCGCCTATAGACTGCAAATCATAATCTAGTGAAGTTGTGACACGCAAACCTCTGGTATTCAAAACCTCCTCGCCAAACTTGTTCGCCAAGTAACTCAGAACATAAAAAACAAAATGTGGCGCTTTAATACTCGAATTTCCTTTTGCCACAAAAGAAGCTTTTTCCGCAACAGCAGAGCCATATTCTTCTTTGGTGATAAAATTATTGCTTAACATCTCCCTCAAAACCAAATTTTTTCTTTCCTCAAGTCTATCTTGGTTGGGGCCGTACGGGGAATAAAATGTTGGCGCTTTAGGTAAAGCTGCTAAATAAGCGGCTTCGGCCAAGGTTACATCTGAAGACTTTTTACCAAAAAAAGATCCACTGGCTTCTTCCACACCGTAAATATTGCCGCCGTAAGGTATCTCGTTTAAATACATTGATAAGATTTCATCTTTTGAAATCATTTGTTCAAGTTTTACCGCCAGCACCAACTCTTTGAGTTTTCTGGATATATCTTTATTGTTTGTAAGGATTGAATTTTTGACCACCTGTTGTGTGATGGTAGAACCTCCCTGACTCCAGCTAAGAGTCATAATGTTTGCCAAAAAGGCTCGTATAAGGGACAGCGGCTCTACACCGCGGTGCTGGTAAAAACTCTTGTCTTCTATGGCGATAGTGGCATTTTTAACATATCTGGATATTTGCTCTATCGGGACGGTGCTTCTCCTTACATTGCCACCGGTGTCATATAAAAGTATTTGGCCTGTTTTATCATATATTTTTGTTGATTCAGCGACCCTTCTTTCTTGAATTGATTCCGCGGAGGGCACTTTGAAAGTGCTTATCCAAAAAAGTATTAATGCACTTAATATTAAAAAAGCCGACAGAGCAAGCATTAAAAGTGTTTTTATGGCTAGCCTGTGTTTGTTTATGAACATTTTTACCACCCATATATATTATGCCAAAAAGTGAAATTATGATAGTGTTTTAGTATGTTTGGAACGACTAAGACAAGGGTGATAGTTGATGAAAAGAAAATAGATGAGGTCTTAAGCAGATCGGTTTCTGCTATTTATCCGAACAAAGAATTGCTAAAAGAAAAACTTTTTTCGGGTAAGCAGATGAGAATTTATATGGGTATCGACCCAACAGCTACTTATGCTCATATAGGCCACGCCACCAATTACATTGTTTTAAAACGTCTCCATAATCTCGGACACAAAATAATAATTTTAATAGGCGATTTTACAGCGATGATTGGCGACCCTTCTGACAAAAATGCCGAAAGGAAAAGATTATCCAAAGAAGAAGTTTTGGGGAACTTGAAAACTTTCAAAGAGCAAATAGGGAAGATAATAGATTTTAAAGATAAAAACAATCCGGTTGAATTAAGATTTAATTCCGAATGGTTATCGAAACTGACTTTTGAAGACGGAGTCGAACTCGCTTCTCACTTTACGGTTCAGCAGATGATTGAGCGAGATAATTTTCAAAAGAGAATCAAAGAAAACAAACCTCTCTATATCCACGAATTTTTTTATCCCCTAATGCAAGGCTACGATTCCGTTGCCTTGGATGTTGATATGGAAGTCGGAGGTACAGACCAAACATTCAATATGCTTGCTGGTAGAACTTTACTCAAGGTATATAAAAATAAAGAAAAATTTGTGATAACCACGACTCTATTGGAGCATCCGGTTACCAAAGAAAAATTGATGAGCAAAAGTTTGGGAACAGGAGTTGGATTAGACGAACCACCCAATCAAATGTTTGGGAAAATAATGGCTTTGCCAGACGAAGCACTGATCCAATTGTTTGTTGACTGCACTTACTTATCTATGGGAGAAATAGATAGAATAAAGAAAGAATTGGAAACCGGAGAAAATCCAAAAAACATAAAAATAAAATTGGCTAGGGAAATAGCAAAAATTTATCATGGAGAAAAAGCTGCAACGGAGGCCGAAAAAACATTTGAAAATACTTTTAGCAAAAGAGAGTTTCCAAATGACGCTCAAACGCTGACGGTCTCAAAAGAAGAAAAAATAATTGATGTTTTGGTAAATAATAAAATTGTAGAATCAAAATCGGAGTTCCGTCGTTTAATAGAAGCCGGTGCTATTTCTGATTATCCCGATAAAAAAATAAATAACGGGAACGAGATAGTAGGGGAGAAAGAAAGGAAAATAAAAATAGGTAAAAAAACTTTTGTGATTATAAAACCAAATTAATATTCATCTTCAACATCGTCGTCTTCCTCCTCTGTTTCCTCAACGGCATCTTCTATATCCATCGCCTCTAATGGGTCTATCAAGTCATCACCTATCATTGGTTTTTTACGGCGTATCCTACCTAGCTTGTCTCCTTCTCCTAAATCATCCCTCATTTCTTCGTCGTCCATAAAAATTTATTAATTTTTAATGAATACTTTTTATCACATTGAAACGTTTTTGCAATATTTAGACAAGCATACCTGTGGATAACGAAATAGCGGCACAGGTAAGAGCGGCTGCAATAGCATCGTATTCATCATCGTGTCTTT
Organism: Candidatus Zambryskibacteria bacterium RIFCSPLOWO2_12_FULL_39_16; assembly: GCA_001824215.1. Taxonomy (GTDB): domain Bacteria; phylum Patescibacteriota; class Minisyncoccia; order Phycocordibacterales; family WO2-35-19; genus WO2-35-19. The sequence continues at coordinate 10,902 of MHWS01000020.1, forward strand.
TTTGTCCTGCGGCAGATGGACTGATTTTAATCAGTTTTTCTACCATGCTTATAATTTGTTTTTTATCGCTCTTGCCATATCCGGTAATCGCCAGTTTTATTTGATTTGGATTATATTCACAAACAAGAAGACCATATCTAGCAGCTTCAAGAAGTATCACTCCACGAGCTTCCGCTACCTGCAGAGCCGTTTTTTTATTTTTACTCCAAAGCAGAGTTTCAATCGCCATTTTTTGTGGCTGGTATTTTTCGATTACTTTTCGCACTTTTTCTCCTATAAGTAGAAGTCTTTTTAAATGGGAAAGCTTCCCGTCTGTTTCAAAACATTCCGAGTAAATTAATTTTTCTCCTCTATTACTTTTTTCAATTACAGCAATACCAACTCTCCCGTAGCCAGGGTCTATGCCAAGAATTGTCTGATTTTTTGAAAACATATACTTTCAGATACAAAAATCATTCAGCGTTAGTGAAAACATCTTGAACCTCATCATTTTCTTCAAGCTCGTCAATAAGGACTTCCAGTTTTGTTGAATCCTCTTCTCCGATTTGCATTGTATTTTTTGGTGTCCATCCTCCTCCATTTTGTGGTGGATTTTTTTCAAAAGCCCAAACGGCCGAACCGGGGGCTGCCAACTCAAATCCATTTTTTGAGAGAATATGTTTTATTTCCTGTGCCGCTTTGTTTCTATTTTCAGTCAGAGCCTCAATTATCAAAGCGCAACCGCCTGGCCCGTAAGCTTCATAGGTGATCTGTTCCATTTCTCCACCCTCACCACCCATCCCTTTTTTAATAGCCCTTTCAATATTGTCGCTTGGCACATTGGCTTCTTTTGCTTTCTCAATAGCCGCTCTTAGTCCTGGAGCGTTTGTATCTCCTTTGGATTTTTTAGATTCTACCCCAATAAAACGCACAAGTTTACCAAACATCTTGCTCTTTTGCGCATCCGTGACTGCCTTCTTATTTTTAATTTTTGACCATTTATTATGCCCTGACATAACTTTAAAGGTTATTCTAATTATAAAAGCTTTTCCTGTTTTTCTTTAGGCGGTTTCAAATCAAGATGTTTGTAAGCTAGGGGGGTGAGAGAACGGCCACGAGGTGTGCGCTCAAGAAACCCAATCTGCAAAAGATACGGTTCATTAAATTCTTCTATGGTTGCTTCTTCTTCCGAAAGGGAAGCGGCTAAGGTATTGAGTCCAACTGGCCCGCCGGCAAACTTTTTGGCTATGGTTTCAAGCAGTGACCTATCAGAATTATTTAATCCCATATTATCTATCCCCAAAAGACTAAAGGTCTCATCGATCACATCTTGGTCGATATCCTTTTTTTGAATTTGAGCGTAATCCCGGGCCCTTTTTAAGAGATAGTTGGCGGTTCGGGGGGTGAACCGGCTTCTTTTGGCTACAGAATCCATCGCTTCGTTACTTATTTTTACTCCTAAAATATTTGCTGACCGTTTGATTATGCTTTTTATTTCTTCCGGATTATAAAATTCAAGACGAAAGATACCGCCGGAAAATCTACTCCGCAATGGGGAAGATAGCATTGCCACTCTAGTTGTCGCTCCTATTAAGGTAAAAGCGGGTAACTCAAGCTGAATGGTGCGGGCCGAAGGTCCTTTGCCGATTATTATATCCAAAAATCTTGATTCCATGGCCGGATACAGCACTTCTTCAATAGCTTTGTTGAGTCGGTGTATCTCGTCTATAAAAAGAATATCCCCCGGAGAAAGATTGGTAAGTATGGAAGCAAGGTCCCCAACCTTTTCAATTGCTGGTCCGGAAGTTGAGCGCATCTGACTGCTGGTTTCTTTGGCGATAAGATGAGCAAGAGTTGTTTTCCCAAGGCCTGGCGGGCCGTAAAATAACAAATGTTCCGGAGGGTGCTTCCTTTCTTTGGCAGCATTTAAAAGGATTTGAAGGTTTTTCTTTATATTTTCCTGACCGATATACTCACCCCACTTAACAGGTCTTAGTGTTTGGTCTAAAAATTCAAAATCCTTGCTTTCATCGGCTTTTTTATTGTTTCTTGACATATTTTAGTGTTTATGCTATACTCTACGTGAATTTGAAATTGTTGAAATTTAAATATAGTATTTTTATTTGCTTGTGTATTGGAGGTACAAATCTCTAAGCGGCGGTTCGCCTTGCGCGGATTTTGACATTAAATCAAGGAAGTGCTGGTACCATCTTTAGGGAGGGATCACTAGCTCTTTCCTCAGAGTAATGTTTTGCTTTTGGTTTAAATATCGAAAGTGCCGCTTAGAGATTTGTATCCCTAATTTCATTATTCATAAAATCTCTCTGCAAGCAATTTGTTTTGTGTATAACTACACCTATAACAAAGTAAATTATTCTTTTAAATCAATAACTCTGCTTAATTCCGGAAGAGAGGTCATACCTTTTAAGATTTTAATGATTCCATCTTGTCTCATGTTTAAAATGTTTTGGCCTTCAGATGCTTTGTTTATTTCTCTTTCGCTCGGATTTTGGATCACTATGTTTTCTATTTTTTCATCTGTTAGTATTGCTTCATAAATGCCGGTTCTGCCCTTAAAACCGGTAAAGTTGCATTCGACGCAGCCAACGGATTCGTATATATTTACCATATCCAAATCTTTCAAATAACTTTTATCTACAACACTATCTGTAATATTTTTTATTAATTTTTCTTCTTCTTTTTCCAATACCGCTTTCTTTTTGCAGTTATTGCAAAGTTTTCTTATAAGTCTTTGAGCCATAGTTATATTTATGGCAGAAGTGATAACTTTTGGGTTGGCTCCTAAATCAATTAATCTGGGGAAAGTACCAGCTGCATTGTTGGTGTGCAAAGTGGAGAAAACGAGGTGGCCGGTCAAAGCCGAATTTATTGCAATCTCGGCTGTTTCTCTGTCGCGGATTTCACCAACCATTATGACGTCCGGGTCTTGACGCAAGGCGCTTCGCAATCCTTCTAAAAAAGTATAGCCCTTGTCCTCTTCTGTCTGTGTTTGAACGATACCTTTAAGGTGGTATTCAATTGGATTTTCTATGGTGATTATTTTTATTTCCGGTGAATAAATTTTCTTTAAGAAGGCATAGAGAGTGGTCGTCTTTCCTGAGCCGGTAGGGCCGGTGTTTAAAATCATGCCATTTGGTTTTTTTAATTCGTTTAAAATAATACCGAGCAATCTTTCGTTTATACCAAGCTCTTCCAGGGGTACAGAAATGGCGTTTGGGTTTAAGACTCTTAAAACCACTGATTCTCCGTAATTACCAGGTAGAAGTGAAGTACGGATTTCAATTTCTACATCGCCAAGTTTTATGCTGAAGCGACCATCCTGAGCCTTCCCCTTTATATTTAATTTAAGATTGGATACAAGTTTCAAACGGGAGAGGAGCAGCCCATAAGTGACATTATCAATATTTAATATATCATTCAAAACCCCATCTAACCGATATCTGAGTCTTACAGAAGATTCTTCTGGCTCAATATGGATATCGGAAGCGTTTATGGAAATAGCCCCAGCCAATATTATTTCCAATATTCTTGAAATGCGATAACTTTTTTTCTGAGATAAAATCGTTTCAATTGATTTTTTTATATCATCGGAGGTTTTGACGGTTTTAACCAAATCTTGAATTTCTTCATTGGCGATATCCAAAGCCCCGCCTTTTGTTTCCATAGAATATGAAAGATCCTTGTAGCGGCCCCAAACTTTCTCCAAGCTTTGACCGGAAACCATAAAAAAAGAGGGGGCATAACCTCTGTCCTTCAATTTTTCAACCAAAGCGATAGTCTTATCATTGTTTGGAGATATTACTGCCAGCGAAACTTTCTTATTTATTATATTGAAAGGAGCTACCTGAGCATCTCTCGCCTCCTGCTCTTTTACTACTCGTAGAGCATCAATGTTTATGGGATTTGTATCGAGATCAATATAAGGCAACCCGTATTTTTTAGACATTGCCTGCGCCAGACCTTCCTCCTCTTGTTCTCGGAGCTCTTCTATTTTTTCTTTTTGTTTGTCCTCGTTGAATTGAACAGTCATAAAATTAAGTATATCAAATTTGCTCTCAAAAATAAGCTATTTTTGAAATACAAATCAATACTTGCATTTTTAAATGGAGTATGCTATAATAGAGGTGGAATACAGAAAGGCCGCCTTAGGAGGAAAAAGCCGTGAAAAACAAGGGTTCTTTGTTAGTTCTGGCCATTTTTGTCATTTTTTTCACCGGGTGTGCAGTTCGCACTGGTGGTTATGGCGGGAGTATATCTTCGTTTTCCCTGACACCACCGCTCTTGACAGTGGTGCTCACCAATAACACCAACGTCCCGTTGGAAGTTCTTGAGAATGGGGTCTTGGTAGGCGTAAAAGATTCGACTGGGCAGTACCACGATGTTGTTCTGAATCCTGGAGACACTATCTCCAGGGGGTACTATAACTTTATGGGGTCGAGGGACCTCATAATCACCGTTCGGGGGACTTGTCCTCCGGTGGTTGAAGTGAGTTGTAGTAAGCCCGGCCAGTATGCGGGCACTGACTACCGCCAGTTTACAATTTACACCGACGGTAGGTACCACACCGAAAGTTGGCAAATCAATTATCTGCGTGGTCCTCGTGGGGTGTACTAATGGTTAAGTCCTCGAGACCACAATGTCCCGCTTAGAAGCGCTTTTGAAGGCTTCTGGCGGGACATTTTTGTTTGCTTGCTTCTCATGCTGTGATAGCTCGAGTATAGCGAGAAGCAGAGGGGAGTGTTAAAATCAGACATATGGATTTTTTGTCTAAAAGTGTGGGAGAAACAGCTCAAATCGCCGCCAACTTCGTTAAAACTTCGCTGGCCAAGCAAGATTTTGGGGCTACTATAGTTGGTTTATATGGAGAGTTAGGGAGTGGCAAGACTACTTTTATGAAATATTTAGCTCTAAATTTTGGTGTATCGGAAACAATACAAAGCCCTACTTACGTCATTGAAAAAATATATGAACTTGAGAAGCAACTATTTAAACATTTGATACATATTGATGCCTATAGAATAGAAAAAGAAAAAGAAATGATAGATTTGGGGTGGAATGAAATCACAGCCGACCCTAAAAATTTAATTTGCATAGAATGGCCAGATAGGATTGCTAATATTATGCCTCCTCATATTGTGATAAAATTCGAACATGTCTCCGAAACAGAAAGAAAGATTAGTATTGCTTGATGCTCATGCCATCATACATCGGGCATATCACGCTTTGCCCGACTTTGCGACTAGCCGCGGGGAGCCGACCGGAGCTTTGTACGGTTTGGTTTTGATGATTTTAAAAATTGCCTCGGAGCTTAGGCCCGATTATCTTGTGGCTTGCTATGATTTGCCAAAACCTACATATAGGCACGAAGTTTATGAAGGATATAAAGCAGGCAGAGCAAAAACAGATGATGAATTGGCAATCCAACTCGAAAAATCAAAACAGATTTGTGAGGCCTTAAATATTCCCATTTATTCCAAAGAAGGTTTTGAAGCTGATGATATGCTCGGCACCATAACAGAAAAGATGAAGGGTGGTGGAGTGGATATAATTATCGCTTCCGGAGATATGGATACATTACAGTTGATAAGGGATTCAGACAAAAGCGGCGGCAGTGTAAAAGTCTACACCCTTAAAAAAGGGATTAAAGACACTATTTTATATGATGAGAAAGCCGTCAAAGAAAGATTTGGTTTTGAACCAGAGCTTCTGACGGATTTCAAAGGGCTTCGCGGTGATCCGTCGGATAATATCATTGGTATTGCCGGGATAGGGGAGAAAAGTGGAGTTGATTTGATAAAAAATTTTGGCAGCATAGAAAATATTTATAAGGCTTTAAAAAAAGATCCTAAAAAACTGGAGAAAAAAGGAATTAAAAAAAGAATAATAGAACTTTTGGGAAAAGGAGAAGAAGAAGCAAAATTTTCCAAAATGCTGGCTACTATAAGGAGGGACGCGCCGATTGACTTTGTTTTACCGGAACAAAAATGGAAAGAGGGTTTGGATTTGAAAAAAGCGGAAAAACTTTTTGGGGAATTAGAATTTAGGACCATGGGGGCTCGTTTAAAGCAAACATTGACAGTAGGCCAGTCAGAGAACCCTTCTCAAAAAGTCCTCGGGTCGGCTGTCGCCTCAACCAGACTTTCTTCGCAGGGTTCTCTGACTTACAAAGACAACCTTGATCTAGAAGAAACAAAAGTAGCTCTTTGGGTGGTTGATTCAAATATTACTGACCCAAATTTGGATGATATTTTAAATTTTGCCAATACAGATTCTCTGGAAAAAGCAAAAGAAGTTATTTTTGCAGAGCTTAAAAAAAGAGAAAGCGAATCAGTTTTTGAAAAAATAGAAAAACCCCTGATTCCTATAATTAAAAAAATGGAGGAGCATGGCGTTTTGATAGACTCTGGGTTTTTAAAAAAATTAAACAAAGATTATTCGAAACAACTGGAAGAAATAGAAAAGAAAATATGGAAAGAATCAGGAATGGAATTTAATGTCTCTTCCCCAAAACAATTGGGAGGAGTGCTTTTTAATAAACTCGGGCTTAGTGTTAAATATCAGAAAAAAACATCGACTGGCGCCAAATCAACCAAAGAATCAGAATTGCAAAAAATGAAAGATCTGCATCCTATTATTCCTATGATTTTGGG
>MHWS01000021.1 GCA_001824215.1 Candidatus Zambryskibacteria bacterium RIFCSPLOWO2_12_FULL_39_16
CCAAGATTTGAGGAAACTGCCATGAAAGAAGCTCAAAGTTTAAATATCCCTATTATTGCTTTATGTGGTTCCGACAATAACATAACAAATATTGATTACCCTATTCTTGCCAACGACTCCAATATCGCAAGTGTTAAATTTTTTGTGGAAAAAATTGCAGAGGCGTATAATGAAGGAAAAGTAAAAAAGGCAGAATAACCCCACCCTAACCCTCTCCTTTAAATCTATGCAAATAACCACTGATCAAGTAAAAGAGTTACGCAATGCCACCGGTGTTTCTGTAATGCAATGCAAAAAAGCTTTGGAGGAAGCCAAAGGAGACTTGGAAACAGCCAAAATAATATTGCGCAAAATAAGCAAACAGTCCGCAGATAAGAAAGTGGGGAGGACCCTTGGATCCGGCATTGTGGCCTCATATATTCACTCAAATGGCTCTGTGGGAGCTATGGTGGAGCTTTTATGCGAAACAGATTTTGTGGCCCATAATGAAGAGTTTAAAGCTTTAGCCAAGGAAATAGCTATGCATATAACTGCCTTAGCTCCTGAATACTTAAAAATGGAAGATATAAAGGAAGAAGACAAAGCAAAAGCAAAAGAACTTTTTGAAAAAGACCTGGCTAGCAAATCAAAAGAAATCCATGATAAAATAATGGAGGGCAAGCTCTCTTCTTATTTTGGGGATAAAGTATTACTTGAACAAGCATTTATCAAAAACCCTGAGGTAAAAATCAGCACTTTGGTGGAGCAAGCCAACCAAAAGTTTGGAGAAAGAACTGAAATTGGAAGGTTTGTCAGGTTTTCTATTAATTAAATTTAAATGTATGACAACTATTATTGTATTCGCTTCATCTTTCTTTACAGCATCAGCTCTAGTAGCCATAAAAGCCATTGAGATTAAGTATGGCAAAAAAAACTTGGTCTTGGAACTTTTAAGCCTACTTGACACAAAATCTGATAAGTTTATTTACGATGTAAAATTCAAAGCTTTGCAGATAATTCAAAGTGTCCGTTATGTCATACTTGTCCAGACAAAAACTGTCTGCAATAATCTACTTGATAAGGTTGAAGAAAAAACAATGAATGAATATAAGACAAGACACAATATGATTATGATGGGTCAGAAAAATATCGTTACCAATAAGGGCTCAGTGTCTTTCTATCTTAAAAAAATTACTGAAGAAAAATACAACGGCCAAAAAGGGAAAATAGAGTAAGAAAATTTAAAAATAGCGCATGCCACCTTAGCTCAGTTGGTAGAGCTCCCGTTTTGTAAACGGGTGGTCGTCAGTTCGAGTCTGACAGGTGGCTCCAAAAAAACTGCCATAAGGCAGTTTTTTTGTATAAGTCGGTGTTAATCAGCTCTTATGTTATCCAATATATAATTAAAAATTACTGAATCATTTATATTTGATAGTAGGATAGAGAGAAAAACCTTTCCATTTGGGTGCTCTATGAATGCCCAGTTGTAGTGTCGGCTTTCATCAACTCCTTTTGTATTGCTTACTAGATAAATATTTACTTTATTGTTATTTGTCCATTTTTTTATGGTTGCATCTGACATAAAACCTCCGCTTTTCAGAGCATCTAGAACTGCTGGAGTGTTTCTATCAGACACTATAGGTTCAAAAAGTAAGGTTGATTTGGAATTCAAAATAACTGTTCCTTTTGCATATTCATTTATTACAGAATAGAGACCTTTTGGAAGAATTTGTATACTTCCATCATCTGGAAAAAGTCTATTGGGTAAGAAGCAGTATCCTTCAGGTATCTTTACTGTAAATCCATACTCTGTAGTTTTCAATTCATTTGATCCAGAGTAACAATATTTTAACATTTGGATTTGTCTCGACGTTAATATGTAAGGATACGACAGCGTGTCCGTCACAAACATATAGCAAAAAGATGCAAATAAAAGTACTAAAGATATACTGACTATCCAATGTTTTTTAATTTTATCAATCATTACTAGTATGTTAACATATATACAGTTTAAATATTGAGTTATTGTTGGTTAACTTAATTAATTGAGCAACATAAAGATTACATTTTATATAATTGGATTTTTTATTCTTATAATTTTAAGTGCAGTTGGTGCATCAGTTTATGTATTACACAGAGAACAAGTTATAAAAGGGACACTGGATAGCAATATTTCACAGGAACCTTTTTTGACAGAAGAAAACCCTATACAAAATCCAAACCCCAACTCAGATTTACCAGATATAGTATCTGAAAAAGCAACAAGCACTAGTGCAACTCAAGACAATACAGTAACTCAAAGTAATACGGTAATAAATACATTATCTCAAATTTCAAAACATAATACAGAATCAGACTGTTGGTTGATTATTTCTAATAAAATTTACGATGTTAGTTCATTTTTAAATTTACATTCTGGAGGATCTGCAGTAATAGTCCCATACTGTGGAAAAGATGCCACAGATGCTTTTAAAACACACGGCATGTCTGGTGGCTCAAATCATTCAGCTTATGCCTACTCACTTTTGCCAACATATTATGTTGGGATACCAAATACGGTTGTCAGCACACCAAGTACAGCTGTTAGTACGTCAACTACACAAATAAAAACTACTACTGTAGTTACAAAAAGCGTGACACCAACTACAACACTAACACCATCTTCAAAATTTTCTTTAGGAGATAGGGTGAAAACTACATCAAACCTAAATATTCGTAATACTGCAAATACTTCCGGAACTTTGCTTGGAACTAGAAAGTTAGGGGATACCGGCACTGTAAGTTCTGGGCCTATCTACAGTAACTTGTTCTGGTGGTGGAATGTCAATTTTGATTCCGGGGTAGATGGTTGGGCTGTGGAAAATTATTTACAGAAGTATATTGCTCCAATTATTCCTGTAGTTCAAACTCCTGTGGTATCAAATCCTGTTGTCACTCAAACAAGTGACGGCATAACCACATCTCAAGTTGCCACACACAACATCCAAAGCAACTGTTGGTTAATTATCCTTGATAAAGTTTACAATGTTACATCTTTTATGAGTTCACACCCAGGTGGGATTTCAACTATTAGTACACGATGCGGAACTGATGCTACAACAGTGTTTACAACTAGCGCCGGTCACACACATACATCTTATGCATATTCACTGCTTCCAACATATTATGTCGGTGATGTTGGAGTAGCTTCAACTCCCACCCCAACACCTGATAGTGACACAATAGCTCCTACAACTCCGACTGGACTTTCAGCAGCGGCTATCTCTTCATCACAGATCAATCTGTCATGGACTGCTTCTACGGATACCGTAGGAGTAACAGGGTATAAGATATATAGAGGAGGTGTGCAGATTGGTACCTCAAGTAACATCGGATACTCTGATATAGGTCTTCCTGAGAGCAGCGTGTACTCATATACTGTCTCTGCTTACGATGCCGCTGGGAATACATCTTCTCAATCTACGAGTAAAAGTGCGACGACGAATTCGGTGGTAGTGACCGATACAACAGCTCCAAGTACTCCGACTGGACTTTCAGCAGCGGCTATCTCTTCATCACAGATCAATCTGTCATGGACAGCTTCAACAGATACCGTAGGAGTGACTGGATACAAAATATATAGAGGAGGTGTGCAGATTGGTACCTCGGCATCCACTAATTATTCAAATACAGGTCTTTCTACAAACACAACATATTCATATACTGTCTCTGCTTACGATGCCGCTGGGAATACATCTTCTCAATCTACGAGTAAAAGTGCGACGACGAATTTGGCATCTGCTACAACATATACCACATCCCAAGTTGCCACACATAATACTCAAAGCGACTGTTGGTTAATTATTCTTAATAAAGTTTATAATGTCACATCTTTTATGAACTCACACCCAGGAGGAGTGTCCACAATACGAACAAGATGCGGAACTGATGCTACAACAGTGTTTACGACTAGCGCCGGCGCCGGCCACACGCACTCATCTTATGCGTATTCACTGCTTCCAACATATTATGTCGGTGATGTAGTACAATAATAATATGTCAAACGGATATACTCACACTCAAAAAATAATAATTAAAAATATTGTTTTTTTATGTGTCTGCACTTTTCTTATTCTGGCGATAGTTTTTTTAGTTGAATAGAATTATGAAAATTCCAAAAACATATTCTCTTGCTTTACCTCGTATGGGAATGTCAATGGTTTTTTTATGGTTTGGCTTTCAACAACTCAAACACGCTAACGAGTGGATAGGTTTTATTCCGCAAATAATATTAAAATATTCTCCTATAAATGCTACTAGCATAATTCATTTCAACGGCGCATTTGAAGTTGTTTTTGCTCTAGCCCTATTTTTTGGTATATGCACAAGGTTGTCTGCATTACTTCTTGGTCTTCATTTGGCTCATATAACCTCTACTTTAGGTTTTAACAGCATTAGTGTCAGAGATTTTGGTGTTGTAATGGGAAGTTTGTTTGTAGTTTTGTATGGACCAGATGAATTGTGTATAGATAGAATCATCTCATCACCTGAAGAACTTCAAGAAAAAAACTTGTTTAAAGATCATCCTTTACAGGAACAGTATCCGAATCACAATGTTAACATTGGACCAAAACCTTGGAACGGAACGTAAAAAGACACTCCGTATAGATTTAACAACAAGAGACTGGCAGCTCCGCTAAGAGAAGCGCGGAACTGCCAGTGTCACGCAGCCTTGGGGGGCTTGCCAATGATTGGGACCATCAACCCAGTCGCCACAAGATGTGTCAAACCAATCCTTGGGAACTGAGGCCTGACAACAAGTGTTGCTAACTAATTTTCCTAACATGTCTCCAGTTGGCACAATAGTTATGCGTTGCCTATCGTTTGTGAGTTCTGCCTTGAGCAGAGGATCACACATCGCGAGTTTGCCGTTTTCCTTCCAATACACTTCTACCACATTAGGTTTCTCGTCGGCCATAAGACCTCCAAAAAACAAGAACTCAGGCCTTTACCTGACGACAACTGTAACAAAAGAAGTGTACTGTCTCAAGGGCTTTATGTGTATAAGAAAAATCTAAATTTGACTATATTTCCAGTCATTATTGTTGTCCTTTGGTTGTTGTGGATTGTTTAGTTTTTTCGGCTGTAGCTGCAGCTTTGGCGTTTTCTACATCTATAACTTTGAGAGCCGGGAGAATATTTTTAATATCATCAACCGATTTGAACCCATAATAAGCTTTCTCATTTATAAGGATTACAGGCAGTCTTTTATCGATATTGTAGATACTTATAAGAGTCTCTAGAGCTGAAAGATCTAAGTTATAGTCAAAAGAATAAACTCGTAAATCCGGGTAGTCTTGTCTTAATTTGGTAAGGACAAAACCTTCTTTCTGGCAATCACCACAGTCGCCTTTGTTTGAGTAAAAGTACATAATAAAAAGTCCGCTGTTTGTTGAATTGGAACCGCATTGATCTTTTATCTTCTGCAGTAAAAGGAAATCTTTGATTTGGAGAAGGGAATAATATTTTTTAAGGCTCAAAACTTCCGAATCATCAGAACCTCTATTTTCTTCCATATAAGAAAGTTTATCACCCAAAGTAGCCAACTCTTTTGAGAGGAGACTACTGCTTATTTCGCGACAAGGCAGCTCCGATAGAAGGGAGAACTGGGTTTCAGAAGCTGATATGTCTATTGATATTTGGCTTTCAATATCTTTAATTTCAGTTATTTTTTTCTGACTAAAATAGTTGCTAGCAAGAATGGCTGTTATAAATATAGCTGCCGTAATCAAAAAAGTGTATGCGTATTTTTTCCATTCCATAAAGGTCGTCAGTTAACGCCACTTGGTGTCTTTGGAGAGCACCACATTATAAATTGCTTTACTCATCCAAATGGGGGTGAGCAAAGTATAGAATATAAGGAAAAGAATACTGTCAAAACCAAATCGATTTTTTTCCTCCGCCAACTCTCGGGAAGTCATAATGATAAAAAACGTTCCAAAAATTGCGATCAAAGATATAAAAACGATTATATCCGTGTTTATATAGAAAAAATCCAGATTGAATCCATGAAAAGAGAGGCCAATGGTAGAAATTTCTTCTATTTTAAGAAGTAAAAGGTTAATCCAGCTTAAAATTATTTTCGCTCCAAAAAACATGGTGGAAAGAATAGAGAAACCAGCCGCGGGCAGCACTATCATACCCAAATTGCCATATTGTGGTCTAAAAAACATATCTTTATAATCAATGGCATTTTTAAGAAAACCATAAACCCAGCGCAGACGTTGTCTGTAAAGAGATAAAAAATTGGCAGGAGGAATAGTATATATAAAAGCATTATGGACATTGCCTATCTTCATATTGTTCTTTCTCATACGCAAAGCAATTTCTATATCTTCGGTATTATAAGCGTGTTTGTAGTTACCCAACTTGTCAAAAACAGACTTGCGAAAGATTGAAAATGGTCCAGGTGTTACGTAAATAGCATTCAGATAATAAAAAATTTTCCTAAAGAAAATACCCATCATATACTCGGCTTTTTGAATAAACCCCAGGAGCCCTTTTGGTTCAAAAACTTTTATAGAAGGAGTCACTGCCATAATTTCACTGTCTTCAAATTGAACGACGATTCTTTTCAAGGCTTCCGGATGAACAAAAGAATCAGCGTCAAGACAACCAACTAATTCAGTGTCCACAAATTCCAAAGCGTGATTTAGAGCCGTGTATTTGCCGCCATTTTCTTTTTTTAAAAGCTTTATTTGTTTATTGCGGGAAAATCTTTGTATAACATTCCAAGTCTTATCTGTGCTACCGTCGTCCACTATAAAAATTGAAAGTTTTTCTTTGGGATAATTGAGCTCTAGAAGCGAGAAAATTGTCTTAAGTACCGTGGTTCCTTCATTCCAAACGGGAACTATGACTGAAACGCTTGGCCATTTATCTAATGCCCCCACCGCCGGGATCTTTCTCTCTTTCTCTCTGAATTCAAAATAAGTAATCAAAAAGAATACTTCGATATATAAAGCAGTGAAGAGAAAAATATAAGTAACGGTCTCTGAAACTAAATGCATTGTTGTAATTTTAACATATTTAACGAACATTTGCCAGAAAAACCTTGGTGGTCTCTTTTTCAAGTTTTTTGTGCATAATATCAACTTCAGCATTTGTCAAAGTCCTATCAAGCGACCTATAAATAATCCTAAAGGCGTAACTCACTTTGTTTTTGCCGAATTTTTGCTTATCTTCATATTTATCTATCAATTTTACCTCTTCAGCTAAATCTTCCCCTATGACCTCACGGATTAAATCAAAATAATTGTTTGGTACAAAGTTTGTATCCACTATAAAGGAAATATCTCGAACTATAGGCGGGTATTTGCTTACTTCTTTGTATTTATTGCCAAGTTTAAGCTGTTTTTTGACCCTTTGATCTTCCGACCAAAGCAGGCGGATGTCAGGCAATTCCATGCTAATCATAGCCAATCTTTCAAGTCCGAAACCAAAAGCCCAGCCGGTATAATTTTTTGAATCCACCCCTAGCTTTTCGAGTACGCTTCCTTTTATCATGCCACAACCAAGCACTTCCACCCAATAGCCACCTTTGTTTATTTCCATTTCAAGACTCGGGTTCGTATAAGGGAATGTATCCGGATTTAAACGATATTTGATCTTTTCACCGAAAATAGCTTGAGTAATTTTTATCAAAATATTTTCTAAATCTTTTACAACTATCACTCCTTTTTCTTTTGGGACGATATACCAGCCATCAATCTGATGGAAAACATTCATGTGGTTACGGTCGATTTCGTCTTTTCGATAAACCTTGCCATAAGAAAGTACCCCAATCGGTTTGTTATTTTTGATTTTTTCTTTGCCAGATTCGGAAGTCAAATAATAGTACCAAGAAACAGTAGTCTGGGTGCGTAAAATATTTTTATCATCAACGTAGTAAGTATCGGACTTGCTTCGGGTAGGGTGATCTGCCGGAAAATCAAAAAGGTCAAAACTTATATCAACTGGCACAATTTCTGGTATTTTTATATCTTCAAAGTCTTTAAAATTTTCTATTGCTTTGACCTTATCTATCAAAGCTTTGATGGGACTACCTAAAGTGCGAGAGAGGTCCGGCATACTCAAATATCGCTTCATACGCAGCGCATCGGCATCTTCTCTCTTGTTTAGATCGTTGATTATAGATTTCTCACCGCCATCTGGAGCTTTGTATTGATTATCTTGCATATATCTATAGTTTAAATAAAATTGTGTTAAAATTCAACAATGCAAGGTTTCCAATATAAAATCGGTTTTTATGCGGGAGAGTTTAATAAAATATCCGGTAAAGAATTTGGGGAGAGTGAAATAGAGAATTTGCTCTCAAAAAATGGTTTTGAATACAAAAAGGTGATAGTAGAAGAGGCTTTGAGAGAATCCATCCCAATCTGCATGAATGCAGTTTATAAAAATCCTTCGGCAATGCGTATTGACGCCCCAAAAGCATTTAGTTGTTCCTCTCTCATAAGCTACCTTTATACAGAGGCTGGTGTCTGGATGCCCTCATTCTCTGTAGATAAATACATATTTGGCGCTTATGTGCCAAAAGAAGATTTGAAATTTGGCGATCTTGTATTTTCCAACACTGGCAATGGCAAGATTTGGTACCAAACAGTGGAATGGATGAATGGAACGAAAGTGCCAGAAGGGGTGGATCATGTTGGGATGTACTTAGGAGAAAACAAGATAATGCATGCCACAAAAAAATACGGGGGAGTTTTAGTAGAATCTTTAGATGATTTTGAAAAGACTTCAAAAATTGTTGGGTGGAGAAGAGTAGCCGATATAAAGGAAGAAAGATATGTTGTAAATATTCCAGATAATAAAACCAGTTTGAGAAAAAAAGAAGACTTAATAGGGTATATCTTAAACACTTTGGGGGTGGATAAGTAGTTGTTGGTTTGCTATAATGAAGGAGTAGAAATTATACGAATTATCTTAATTTATTGTCTAAATAATGGCTGAAGATAAGCTCAAAAAGAAGGGTAGCCCCGCTCATAGAAGTGATTTGGGCAAGTATAGTGCCGAATCTATTACTGTTTTAGAAGGCCTAGAGCCGGTGCGTCGAAGGCCGGGGATGTATATAGGCACCACCGGGCCGGATGGCTTGCACCACCTCATAGTAGAAATTTTTGATAACTCTCGCGATGAAGCGATGGGTAGTTTTGCCAATGATATTGAAGTGGCTTTCTTGCCTAGTAATCGTATTAGAGTAGCCGACAATGGCCGAGGCATCCCCGTTGACATTCACAAACAAACAAAAGTTTCTGCCCTTGAAACTATCATGACAACCTTGCATGCCGGAGGCAAATTTGGCGGAGAAGGCTATAAAATTTCCGGGGGACTGCATGGTGTTGGAGCTTCTGTAGTAAACGCCCTTTCTATTTATATGCTGGCAGAGGTGCATCGAGACGGCGGGGTTTATATCCAGGAATATTCAAAAGGTAAAAAGAAAGCTTCTGTAAAAAAAGTTGGTTCGTCCAAGCTTCACGGCACCATTATTACTTTTGAACCAGACGCCGAGATATTTAAAGAAGGAGTAAATTTTGATTTTGACAGAGTGGTTCATCATATGCGCCAGCAAGCATATCTGGTCAAAGGTCTCAAAATATCCGTTTTGGATTTAAGAGAAACAAAAACAAAGATTAAAGACGATGAAGTGTTTTATTTAAGAGACCTACCTACGCAGGCAGGTCTGGGCATAGAAGCTCCATCTATGACTTTCTGTTTTGATGGAGGGCTTGTCTCGCTCATCAGATTTTACAATCACAATCAAAAACCTATCCACAAAAATATTTTTTATGTTGAAAAAATAAATGAAAATTTTGAGGGGGTTGAAGTTGCTTTACAGTATATAGACGATATATCTGCCAGAATCATGCCCTTCGCTAACAATATTTATAATAACGAAGGGGGCACTCACATCACCGGTTTCAAGACGGCTTTGACAAGGACTTTAAACAATTATGCCAAGAAAAATAATCTTTCTAAAAACGGGGATGATACTTTTACAGGAGAGGATGTTTTAGAGGGACTGACTTCGGTCATTTCGGTTAAGCTCCGGGAAGTCCAATTTGAAGGTCAGACCAAAGCCAAGCTTGGCAGCGTAGAAGCTAGGGGTATGGTAGAAGGCATTTTTGGAGAAGCTTTTGAAGCATTCCTGGAAGAAAATCCGGATGATGCCAGAGCCATAATAAATAAGGTCGTTTTGGCCCTGCGAGCCCGAAAGGCGGCTAAAGCGGCTAAGGATTCAATCCTAAGAAAAGGGGCACTTGAAGGCATGACTTTGCCAGGCAAACTTGCCGATTGCCAAAGTAAATCAGCCGAGGAATCGGAACTTTTTATTGTGGAAGGAGATTCGGCCGGCGGTACCGCCAAAACAGGCAGGGACAGGAGAACACAAGCTATACTACCTTTGCGCGGCAAAATTTTAAACATAGAAAGAGCCCGCCTTGATAGGATGCTCGGTTCGGAACAAATCAAAAATTTAGTGGTAGCCTTTGGCACGGCTATTGGCGATACTTTTGATATTTCCAAGCTTCGTTATCATAAGATAATTATAGCCACCGATGCCGATGTTGACGGTGCTCACATCCGCACCCTCATTTTAACTTTACTTTACAGATATTTTAAACCGATAATTGATGGCGGGTTTATTTATATCGCTCAGCCACCGCTTTATAAAATCAAGAAAGGAAAAGAAATATTTTATGCTTACAACGATGATGAGAAAGCAAAAATTTTAGGGAAAGAAGCAGAAGTAATAGAGGTTGAAAGCGAAGCCACCACCGCTTCTGATGAAGAGTCAGAAGGGGTATCAGAAGCTTCGGCGAACCGAGGAAAGAAAATCTCGGTTCAAAGATACAAAGGTTTGGGAGAAATGAATGCTGAAGAGCTCTGGGAGACGACCATGGACCCAAAGCGACGCATCTTAAAACAGATCACTGTTGCTGATATCGGCGAAGCTGATAGGGTATTTGATACCCTCATGGGCTCCGACGTTCCCGCTAGAAAAAGTTTTATTCAAAGTAATGCGAAACTAGCAACAATCGATATCTAGTAATCATTAATCCAACATGCCCCGTAGTCAGCTTTGCTGTACTGTGGGGTCCAACGCCAAACTAGCTACCATTGATATTTAAACCCTAACTTTACTCTATCAAACGGAGCAGATAAGAAAACGGGCGTCACGTACACTTGGTACGGACGCCCTATCTTCAATCATAGTCAGAAAAATTTTTCCTTTGACGCCTAAATGTCCCCTGTTCATGAACGATGCTCAACCAGAGAAAAAGAATCGCGGTAATTGCAATGCTTGCCAGAAAGGTCCAAAGACTCTCTCCAGAAACAACGAGATCAAAGAAAGAACGATTGGTGGCGTAAGCTCTTAATTCTAAAGCACCACCCCAACCAATAGCGAGACAAATGAAGAAGCTCAAACGTCCAAGTGGATTCATTGTAACAACCCTCCTATTACTTCTGAACACTATCTTAATGCCTACTTTGATATAGGTCAAGATTAACTAAACAAGTTCTAGCTTTCTCTATTAAACATAGTCCATATCTCTTATTTCTTTTCTTTGATTTCTTTTTGGAGACGTTCTAGGAATTTTTCGATCGATAGGGAACCGAGTTTTTTGCCTTCGCCGTCACCGCGAGCTTCGACAGTCACTTCTTTTGATGCTACTTCTTTATCACCAAGCACTATCCAATAGGGGATTTTTTCATTTTTGGCTTGACGAACTTTTTTACCCAAATTTTCATCTGCCAAATCAACTTCGGCACGTATATTATTTTCCTTTAAAAAATCAAAAACTTCCTGCGCGTAAGCATTGTGATTTTCCCTTACGGGTATGACTTTAACCTGCACTGGCGAGAGCCAAAGAGGGAAGTTGCCGGCATAATGTTCAATAAGTATTCCCATAAATCTTTCTGGAGAGCCGACAATGGCTCGATGGATCATAACCGGAGTTTTTTCCGAGCCATCTTTATCGGTATATTTCAAACCAAATCTTTCCGGCATTATAAAGTCCAATTGAATAGTCGAGATTTGCAATTCACGGCCGAGAGAATCTTTGGCAATCAAATCCATTTTCGGACCGTAAATGGCCGCTTCACCTTCAATTTTTACATAATCAATTTTATTTTCAACCAGTATTTCTTCCAAAAGCTTTTGAGATTTTTCCCAAACATCTGGTTCACCGAGATATTTTTCTGGATTTTTAGGATCCCACAAAGAAAGCTCAATATTATATTTCATCCCATAAGTTTCCATAGCTACTTTGATGATGCCAAGCACCGATAAAAACTCCTCTTTTATCTGGTCTTCACGGCAGAAAGAGTGGCCATCGTCCTGAGAAAAAGCCCTGAGGCGAGTCAAACCGTTAAGTTCTCCCGGTTTTTCATCGCGATAAAGGTTGGCAAAATCGGCAATCCTTATAGGCAAATCCCTGTAGCTTCTACCCTTTGAGGCATAAATTTGGGTATGATGCGGGCAGTTCATCGGTTTCAAATAATATTCTTCTTTGGAATAATTTGAGACAACACGAAACATTCCTTCTTTGTATTTTTCGTAATGCCCGGAAACTTTAAATAATTCGGCTTTGTTTATATTGGGGGTGTATACTTCTCGGTAACCAATCGCTTTTTGCAATTCGTTTGAATAATTGACTATTTCCCGTCTGACCGTAGCTCCTTTTGGTGTATATATAGGCAAACCTGGTCCTACAAGTTCAGAGAAAACGAACAAGTCCAATTCTTTGCCAAGCTTTTTATGGTCTCTCTTTTTTGCTTCCTCTTGAAGAGCAATGTATTCGAGAAGCTTTTCTTTTGACTCAAAAGCCAAGCCGTAAATGCGAGTAAGCATTTTGTTTTTTTCATCTCCACGCCAATAGGCGCCAGCGATCTTTTCCAGTTTCCACGAATCCTTAGGTATATCTTTGATTTCGGAGACATGTCCGCCTCGGCACAAGTCTGTAAATTCTCCCGAAGTATAAAGAGTTATCTTTTGTCCTTCTTTTTCTAAATCTTCTATAAGTTCAAGTTTATATTCGTTGTTTTTGAAAAATTCTTTTGCTTTTTTAGCGCTTACTTCCTTGCCTTCAAATGTTTTCCATGTTTTCAAAATCTCCCGCATTCTTACCTCAACCAATTCTAGAAAACCCTCCTTCGCTCCCGCTCCGGCGGGCAAGTCAAAATCATAATAGAAACCATTTGAAATGGTCGGTCCGATGGTAGGTTTGGTGTCAGGATAAATTTCCAATACCGCCGTAGCAAGCAAATGAGCAAGAGAATGCCTTATCAAATCAATATCATCATTTTTTACCATAGGTAAATATTATAACTTTTTAGCTTTTTCGGCAATTAAGGTTTTTTCTCCATTACGGAGTGATACTCTGGCTTTGACCACAATGCATTGGTCTGGAACAAAAATGCTTGAAAATTCTTGAAGAGTGCGTGGGAAAACAACAAGCTCTATTTCGTCTGTCAAATCAACAAATTTTACAAAAAACATTTTCTCCCCGTTTTTGGTCAAGATATCTCGCATACTTGAAATCAATCCGCCGGCAACAATCAAATCATTTTCTTTGGAGCTTTCTTTTATTTTTTTAATAGTTATTTTTTGATTTGCTAATTTTTCCTTGAATTGTTCAAGCGGATGTCCGGAGACATAAAGTCCGAGAAGCTCTTTCTCCCAAGAAAGTTTTTCCTTAATTGTGATCGGCTCTGACGGAGACAAGTGAATAGGAGAATAGCTACCCGATGTAGCAAGAGGGGTGAAAAGAGAATCTTGATCAAGGTTTCCAACTGACTCTTTATTATATTCTAAAAGATTATTTATATTTGCAAGCAAAGAGCCACGCTCGCCAAATGCATCCATAGCCCCGCTTTTTATGAGTGCTTCCAAAGATTTTTTGTTCAGATTTCTATCCTGAATGCGTATCAAAAAATCCTCCAGTGATTTAAACTTGCCTTTCTCTTTTCTTTCCGCCGTTATAGTGTGGGAAATGCCTTCTCCAAAATTTTTGATGGTAGTAAGCCCAAATCTTATAGTCTCGCCTTCTTTTTTTAATTCGTCTTTTTCTTTTCTTACAAGAGTAAAGTCGGAATAACTTTCATTTATATCCGGAGGCAAAATTTTAATTCCCATTCTTTTGCATTCATCTATAGACTGCGCCACTTTTTCAGTATCTCCCGATTCGGCAGAAAGTACCGCTCTCATATATTCTCCCGGAAAGTTGGCTTTGAGATATGCGGTTTGGTAAGCCACACGCCCGTAAGACACGGAGTGAGCTTTATTGAAACCGTAAGCGGCAAAAGGCTCTATCCATGTCCAAATTTGTTTGGCTTTTTTTTCACTCCAACCAGAATGTTCCATACAACCTTTAATAAATTTTTCTCTTTGCTTTTCCATTTCCTCAGGAATTTTTTTACCGACAGCCTTGCGAAATTTATCCACTTCACCCCAGGTATAGCCAGCTAGTTTGTTTGCCATCATAAGCAAGTCATCTTGATAAACTAAAATGCCGTAAGTTTTTTCAAGTATTGGTTTGAGTGCCGGATCAAGATAAGTGATTTTTTTCGGATCGTGTTTGCGTGCAATATAGTCTGGGATAAATTGCATCGGTCCGGGACGATACAGAGCCACCATGGCATTTATATCGTGAATAGCAGTGGGTTTGAGTTCTACCAAAAATCTGGTCATACCATCGCCATTGAGCTGGAAGAGGTCTTCGGTTTCGCCACGGGCCAACATTTCAAAAGTTTTTTTATCGTCAATCGGCATTTTGTCCAAATCTATTTCTACTCCTTTAGTTTTTTTAAGAAGTTCCAAAGTTGCTGCAATAATAGAAAGATTTTTAAGTCCCAGAAAATCAAATTTCAAGAGACCGGCTCCGTTTTCGTCCACACTGTACATATCATATTGAGTGATTATTTTACCCTGCCCGACTTTGTCGTTCAGGCGGGCTTCTCCTTTCGGATCATATTGAAGGGGAGTAAAGTCGGTGAGAGATGTAGGACTGATGACCACTCCGGCAGCATGAACACCGATATGACGAGCGCAACCTTCTATCTTTTTCGCCATATCAATAACTCTTTTGGTATCGGCATCTTTTTTATAGAGTTCTAAAAGCTCCGGCACCTCACTCAGAGCCCGAGTTATGGTCATAGGAAAACCTTGAGCTCCCATTGGTATAAGTTTTGCTATCCTGTCTCCGACTGTATAAGCAAATCCCAAAGCCCGCGCTGTATCGCGTACAGATCCGCGAGCCATCATGGTGCCAAATGTCCCTATTTGTGCGACTTTGTTTTCTCCGTATTTTTGCTTTACATACTCCACCATTTCATCGCGCCTATCGTCGGCAAAGTCCATATCAATATCTGGGGCAGAAGGCCGGTCAGGATTTAAAAATCTTTCAAAAGGTATTTCATATTCAAGCGGATTTATATTTGTAATATGTGCAGCATAAGTCACAAGGGAACCCGAGACCGAACCTCTGATGTTGGTCAAAATGCCATGCTCGTGAGCATAATTCATAAGATCAGCTACTACCAAAAAGTAGGGCGAATACCCTTTTGTTTTTATAACTCCAAGTTCGTATTCAAGTCGGTTTATTACTTCCTCACTTTTTGGAAGACCACGTTTTTCTAGACCATCATAAGCAAGATTGCGTAGTTCTTGGTCATAGCTTTTGCCGGAAGCGATTTTCAAATCCGGAAAAGCCCACTTGCCAAGCTCCAATTCTAAATTACAAAGAGCAGTAATTTTATGGTTATTAAAAATCGCTTCCGGCATATCTTCAAATCTTTTTTTAATTTCGTCTTCAGAAAGAAAGGAAAAATTTTCATCTTCGTTATCCCATGCACCTCTTTCACTATCACTTTGCGGAGCCCCCTGCCCGACCGCCATTAGAGTATTTTTGGCTTCTTTATCTTCCGGCATAATGTAATAAACATCATGACACGCTACAATTGGAATATTATTTTCTTTAGCAAAATTCGCTAAAGCCTTCATATGCTCATTATGGCTGTTAAGTTCAGGATGTTTGGTGATTTCAATATAAAAATCAACGCCAAGGTTTTCATTAAAAATTTTCTTGTATTTTTGGACAAGTTCATCGGCAAGCTCAATATTTTTATTTCTCAAAGCGGTTGAAATATCTCCGCTCCAGCAAGAGGAGATGCAAACAAGCCCTTCCGCATATTTTTCCAAAATTTCAAAATCAATGCGCGGTTTGTAATAAAATCCTTCAAGATAAGAAGTGGTCACTAATTTTAAAAGATTTTTATAACCGATTTCGTTTTTACAAAGCAGCACTAATCTAAATCTATCTTTATCAACGCCCGCCTGTTTGTCAAGACGACTGCGAGAAGCTAGGTAAACATCTACTCCGATAATGGGTTTTATGTCTGCTTTTTTACATTCTTTGTAAAATTCGATTGCGCCATACATATTGCCGTTGTCAGTCAGTGCCAAAGCTTCCATCCCTTCTTTTTTGGCCGCCGCTATAAGCTCAGGAATTTTAGGCAGAGCCTGCAAGAGAGAGTAGTGAGAGTGAGTATGCAGGTGAGTGAATTTCATATATAGCAGTATAATATAAAATATGAAATATGTTTACGGTATAGATGAAGCAGGGAGGGGGCCGCTGGCGGGACCGGTCAGTGTAGGAGTCTTTGGAGCAGAAAAAAAGATGGAAAAGTGGCTGCTAAAAAATATTTTTGAAAATAAACTAAGGGATTCTAAAAAATTATCGCCAAACAAAAGGAAAGAGATTTACAAAAAGTTTTGCCTATTAAAAGAGGAGAATAAGGTATTCTTCTCGGTATCTCATATTTCAAACAAAATAATTGATGAGAATGGTATTTCAAAAGCGGTAAGATTAGGAATAAGTAAATCTCTTTCACCGAAAGTTCTGAAATGCAAAATAAGATTAGACGGTTTGCTCAAAGCACCACCAAAATTCAAAAATCAAAAGACTATTATAAAAGGTGACGAAAAAAACGTTTTTATTGCTTGTGCTTCCATTGTCGCCAAAGTCAGCCGCGACAGATTGATGTGTCAGCTCGCCAAAAAATACCCAAAATATGGCTTCGAAATCCACAAAGGCTACGGCACCGTTCTTCACCGTACCCTTATCAAAAAATACGGCCTCTCTGTCATCCACCGCAAAACTTTCTGCAAGAATTTGACCATATTATCAAAATAAGATAATATATTAGCCATGGTAGTACGAATGAGACACACAAGGAGCCAAAGAGGCAATACGAGGAGCCATCATGCATTGGTAGCCCCTTCTTTAACTTTGTGTAAAGAATGCGGCAGTCCAAAATCGCAACATTCTGTTTGCTCTATCTGTGGCAAGTATAAGGGTAGACAAGTAATCGATGTACACACAAAAATCGCCAAGAAAGAAAAGAAGGCAAAAGAGAAAATAAAAGAATCCCGATAGATTCAAGTTTGTAGACTTCTATAATTTTGAATAGTTTGGTATTCTTTATAAGAATATGGCAAATAGGCACCTTGCAAGATCAACAGTACTTCAAACTCTCTATGAGTGGGATTTTAGCGGTCAAAAAATAAGCCCGAATGAGGTACTAGAGAGAGATGCTTCCGAATTTGCCGCTGGGAATCAATCTGAAGGTTTTATGAAAAACCTCTTGAACGGAGTAATTTCTAAACATAAAGATCTTGATAATGTAATTACAAAAGCCGCTCCAGAATGGCCAATAGAAAAAATAAGTGTGATGGATAGAAATATCTTAAGGCTCGGTCTTTACGAGTTGCTTTTTGCCGACAGAGAACAGGTACCGCCAAAAGTGGCTATCAACGAAGCTATCGAATTAGCTAAAAAATTCGGCGGGGAAACCAGCGGAAAATTTATAAACGGAGTTTTGGGTGCAGTCTATAAAGAGATGGGAGAGCCCGGCAAAAACGATACGAGCACCAACAAAAAGACTGTGACGATAGAAACTTTAGTCGGAGCCGTAGTGTATGCCCATCATAAAGGCAACACATTCGTTGCTTTGGTTCATGATGTTTTTGGACATTGGACATTAACAAAAGGTAAATTGGAAAAAGGTGAGAAGGAAGAAGAAGGTATAATACGCGGAGCCAAAGAAGAGCTTGGGGTAGAAATAAAAGTGAAAGACAGTCTTGGTGAAAATACTTACGAAACTTTTCATCCGGAAAAAGGAAAGCTCCGGAAACATGTTATTTATTTTTTAGCTGAAGCGCCATTTGAAGAACTTACTCTTGAAAATAAAGAAAAAAAGGGCGGGCTAGATGATGTTAAATGGTTTAAACTAGCAGAAATACTTGACTTAAATTTTTATGATGATATTTTGCCGATTGTAACCAAAGCAATCAACCTATTAGTAAAAAGTTAAAGTTGCACTCTAGAGGACGTATCGTGCGACATGATTTCGCAAAATCAAATGAAAGAAAAAGAATTCAAAGGATTTGAAAAACTGATCGGAATAGAATTTAAAGATAAAGATTTACTTAAACAAGCGTTTACTCACCGCTCCTTTATTAATGAACATAAAACTTTAAAAATTAAACACAACGAGCGTCTTGAATTTCTTGGGGATGCGGTGCTTGAGCTTGTTATCACCGACTATTTGTATAATGAGTATCCAGACAAAGACGAAGGGAATATGACTTCTATTCGGAGTGCTTTGGTCAATGCTCAAACCTGTGCCGAAGTGGCTAAAAAAATAAATGTGAATGATTATATGCTCCTCTCTCGTGGTGAGACTAAAGATGTGGGCAGAGCTCGCCAATATATTTTGGCAAATGCGCTGGAGGCCATCATCGGTGCCATTTATATTGATTTAGGTTATGAAAAAGCAAAAGATTTTATAATGAAATACATTACTCCAATGACAGAACAAGTTGTGAAAGAACAACTTTGGGTAGACGCCAAAAGCAAATTTCAAGAAAAAGCCCAAGATATAGAAGGGGTCACTCCATCATACAAAACCACAAAGGAAGTCGGGCCAGACCACGACAAGAAGTTTACAGTTGCGGTTTTTATAGGTAATAAAATGGTGGCTGAAGGTGATGGTGAATCCAAGCAAGATGCCGAGCAATCCGCCGCCCACAATGCTCTCAAAGAAAAAGGGTGGGATTGAAATAGAAAATTCTTGTTTGGTTTTGGAATATGGTAAAATGTTTGCATGCTTAAATCGTTGGAACTTTCCGGTTTTAAATCTTTCGTAAAAAAGACCGAGCTTAATTTCAAATCGCAAATAACGGCAATAGTTGGGCCAAACGGCAGCGGCAAATCAAACGTGGCTGAAGCTTTTCGTTTTGTTTTAGGAGAACAATCAATCAAATCAATGCGCGGTAAGCGAGGTGAAGATTTGATTTGGAATGGTTCAACCGAAATCGGACGTTCAAACAGAGCGGCAGTAAAGCTTGTTTTTGCCCCGACGTCGGCTAATGCCGAGTCTGGGTCCCGACCTAAAAGCGTCGGGAATAATTTCAAAGACACCTATTTTGAAGAAATTATTATAGAGAGAATAGTAAATAGGGATGGCACTAATGAGTATTACTTAAACGGTTCACTGGTGCGGCTCAAAGATATCATAGAACTGCTATATGGAGCCCATATCGGAGCTTCTGGACATCATATTATCTCCCAAGGAGAAGCTGACAGGATACTTACAGCCAATATAAGAGAAAGGAAGGAGATGGTAGAAGATGCTTTGGGTTTGAAAATTTATCAATATAAAAGAGAGGAGAGTGAAAGAAAACTTTTAAAAACCGAAGATAATATAAAACAAGTTGAATCTTTAAGAAGAGAGATTGCTCCCCATCTCCGTTTCCTAAAAAAACAGGCGGAACGTGTGGAAAAAGCCGAAGAGCTTAGAGTAAAACTCACCAAATTTTACAGAGAATATTTGAAGAGAGAAAAAATATATTTAGAGGGGCAGAAAAAACAGGTAGGGGCAGAAAAAAGACCTCTGATAGAAAAACTAGAGCGACTTGAAGAGGAAATGGAGAAAGCCAAAGAGGTTTTAAACGATTCGCTTAAAAAAGACGAGAAAAGCGAAAAACTTATAGAGATTGAAAATAAAATAAAAAACGAGAGAGATGATAAAGACCGACTTTATCGTGAAGTCGGCAAGACTGAAGGAGAGATAAACGCCAATAATAGAAATATAGAAAAAATAAAAGCGGAACAAAAATCGGAAGAGAACAAAACTGTCTCTTTAAAAGAATTGGAAGAGTTGGAAAAGGAATTATCCGCTTATTCCGAGATTATTAAAATCATTGAAAAAATAAGAGGTTTTATTGCCAAGCATAGAAATAATTTTAATGACAAAAATCTAAATGAGCTCGTCGCGTTGAACCAGACATTGGAAAATAATAAGGTTGTGCTGGAAGACAAAATTAAAAATGTAGATGCTATTTTGAGCAAATTTGCTTCTAAATATCAAGAAATAAAAAATTCAATAGAAAAAGATAAGGACTCAGAGAGGACAGCGGAGAAAAATATTTTCAGAATATCCGGAGAAAGAAATGAGGTTAGTAGCAAAATAGAATTCTTAAAAGAAAGGGAGCGCAGGCTTTCTTTGGAAGAAAACGATTGGAAAAGAGAAATACAGGAAGGTGGGGTGCTTTTGGGTACAGCTATTGTGGGGTTTGAAAATGATGAGATTGAGAGCAGCCGACGGGAAAGACCCCTTCAAGAAGGTCACCGGGTCGCTCTTGCAGGCTCAACCAGACCTTCTCTCGAGGACTTTCCCGTCGGCCTTAGCGAATCACGGGATAAACAAGAAGATAGAAGAAGAGAACTTGAGAAGATGAAAATAAGGTTAGAAGAGCTGGGCGGTGCCGGCGGAGCAGAAGTGATGAAAGAATACAAAGAAAGCGTGGGAAGAGATGAATTTCTGGCAAAAGAATTAGGTGATTTGAAAAAATCAGCCGAATCTTTGGAAATCCTTATAAAAGAGCTTTTGGAAAGATTGGATATTGAATTTAAGCAGGGGATAGAAAAAATAAATAAATCTTTTCAAAATTTCTTTTCACTTATGTTTGGTGGTGGTGAAGCAGAGTTGCAAGTAGTAAAGGAAAAAACCAAAAAGAAAAAATTAAATACTGATGAGAATGAAGACATTGGAACAAGCACAGATAGTATTATAAATGGTATAGAAGATAAAGAAGAAGAAACAAAAGAAGGTATAGATATATCTGTCTCTCTTCCTAGAAAGAAAATAAAAGGTTTAGATATGCTCTCCGGTGGAGAAAGAGCCCTTACTTCTATTGCCCTTCTTTTTGCCATTTCTCAAGTCAACCCTCCACCTTTCATTATATTAGACGAAACCGATGCCGCTCTCGATGA
>MHWS01000022.1 GCA_001824215.1 Candidatus Zambryskibacteria bacterium RIFCSPLOWO2_12_FULL_39_16
GGTTTTCTTTCACTATAAATTATTCTTATGATAATATATCCCTATGCACAAGAATAATTTTTGTATTTCATTTGGAGTTTGGATTGCAATTTTGCCATTTCTTGGTATCCCAGGGACGTGGAAAAGCACCCTCATTTTTATTTCAGGTATATTTTTGATATTGATTTCTCTTGGTCCAATTATCCTTAAAAAATTGCAGACAAAAGCAGAAAAAGAAATATGAGAAAAATAGGCAGGGTTAGCGGTATTTTTATTGGAAGTACTATTTTAGTTTTTTTTATTTCCTCTTTTGTTTTTTCTTCAGAAATTTCTTATAACAATGATTATTTTCTATCTCAGCCTGAAACCGTAAAGAAAAAAGAAGTAAAGCATTTGAAAACTCCGGAGCCACTAAAAGGAGTTTACATGACTCAATGTGTTGCCGGGACTCCTAGTTTCAGGGATAAGGTGGTAAAGCTTATTGACGAAACAGAAATCAACTCTGTGGTAATTGATGTAAAAGATTATAGCGGCACTGTTTCTTTTGTTACCGGAAACAAAAATATTGATTCTTTGGCAAGTCTGTCAGTTGGCGGAGGATGCAAAGTTTCCGATATGGAGGAATTTGTAGAAAGCTTACACAATAAAAATATTTACGTCATAGGCAGAGTAACAGTCTTTCAGGATCCTGTTTATGTAAAAGCTCATCCAGAATTGGCGGTTAAAAGAAAAAGCGACGGAGGTATTTGGAAAGACAAAAAAGGGATTTCTTACATAGATGTTGGTGGGGAGTCTTTTTGGAATTATATAACCGCTATAGCTACTTCCTCTTACGCCGTGGGCTTTGATGAAATAAATTTTGATTATATCCGCTATCCTTCCGATGGAGATATGGAAGATATTTACTTCTCTCAAACCGGGACAACCACAAAGAGAGAGATGCTCAAACATTTTTTTGAATATGTTGATAAAAATCTTTCTGATACTGGAATCGTAACATCGGCAGATCTTTTTGGCATGACTACTACTAATACCGATGATCTTGGCATAGGTCAAGTCTTGGAATACGCCCTTATGAATTTTGATTATGTTTCCCCGATGGTTTATCCGTCTCATTATCCGCCTGCTTTCAATGGTTGGCCTGACCCAAACAAAGTGCCGTATGAAATAGTAAAATTTAGCATGGACGCTGCGGTTGCCAGAAATAAGTTTTTATATTCCGAGATTGCTACGAGTACTATCATAATTGACGAGCAAGTCGTAAGCTCTACCCCAGATATTGGCCTTATGAAGCGTATAAACCCTCTACAATTGCGTCCTTGGCTTCAGGATAACGATTATCCTGTTCATTACACAGCTGAGATGGTACGCAAGCAGATACAAGCTACTTATGATGCCGGATTATCAAGTTGGATGCTCTGGGATCCTGGGAATACATATACCAAAGAAGCGTTATTGGTGGAATAAAGTGTTATAATTCATACAATGAGTAATGAAGAAAAAATAACCTATTTTGCTGAAACTGATGCGCGCAGTAAGCGAGTGAAGTTTGGTATTAAGGCGGAAGATAGGTTGAGACACATTTATTCTATCGGGAAAACAGGTATGGGTAAATCAACTATGCTTGAAAATATGGCCATTCAAGACATTCAAAATGGGGAAGGTCTAGCTTTTCTAGATCCCCACGGTAAGACAGCCGACCTTTTGCTTGATTATGTTCCAGAGCATCGCATAAAAGATGTCATATATTTCGCCCCTTTTGATACCGAATTTCCTATTTCTTTTAATGTAATGGAAGATGTCGGTCCCAACAGAAGACATCTGGTGGTTTCGGGGTTGATGAGCGCTTTTGAAAAAATCTGGGAAGATCAATGGTCATCCAGAATGGCTTATATTCTACAAAATACCCTAGCTGCTCTTTTAGAATATCCAGGAGCGACAATGCTCGGCATAAACAGAATGCTTACGGATAAAATTTATCGGAGCAAAGTGGTTAATAATGTAAAGGACCCAACCACCAAAGCATTTTGGACCGAAGAATTTGCCAAATATACAGAAAGATTTGCCGCTGAAGCTACCCCAGCCATCCAGAACAAAGTTGGCCAATTTGTTTCCAATCCGCTCATTAGAAATATTATCGGTCAGCCCAGATCTTCTTTTGATGTAAGGAAGATAATGGATGAGAAGAAAATTTTGATAGTGAATCTATCAAAAGGATTGGTGGGCGAAGGCAACGCCAATCTTTTAGGGGCGATGCTGGTCACTAAAATATATTTGGCAGCTATGTCTCGAGCCGATGTCTCTCCACAAGAACTTATAAAACTACCTAATTTTTATCTGTATGTTGATGAATTTCAATCTTTTGCCAACAAAAGTTTTGCCGATATTTTATCCGAGGCCAGAAAATATAAATTAAGCCTAAATATTACTCATCAATATATCGAACAGATGGCCGAAGAGGTGAGGGCGGCAGTTTTTGGCAACGTGGGAACCATGATAACTTTTCGGGTTGGTTCTTATGATGCGGAAATTTTAGAAAAAGAATTCGCCCCGGTCTTTACCATGGAAGACATTGTTAATCTGGGTTTGTATCAGGTTTATTTAAAATTGATGATAGATGGTGTGGCTTCTCAGCCTTTCTCGGCGGTAGGATTGTCGCCGTTTCCAAAACCCGAGGTCTCCTTCAGAGACAAAGTAATGGAAATGTCCAGGAAAAATTATGCTAATCCAAAAATTGAGGTGGAAAAAGTTATAAGTGAATGGCACTTGCAGGAACAAAAGAGTGAATCTGGTGGTATGAATCATGAACCAAGGAAAAAGAAGGTAGAACATAAAAAAGAAGTTGAACCAGAACAAAAAATAGAACCAAAATTTGAACGAACCAAATTATCGGAAAAAAATGTACCATTACGCTTTGAATCGCGAAGCCAGTCGGGTGAGGGGCACAAAGAAGTTCATAAAGAATTTCAAAATCAGACATCCAAAAATATTTTGGCAAAAGCTATAGAAGAAGCTGTCAAAGCAAAAGAGACAAAAAATGAAATCAAGATAGAAGAAAAAAAACCCGTCCGGCTGAACGATGTTAGTCGTTCGGGCGGGGAAACTGTATCATTACAAGAGTTAAGACATGGGGAGAAAAATAAAAATAAAGAACCGTCGCCTGAACATATAAATGCTCTAAAAGAAGCACTTGAAAAAGCAAAGAATTTAGAGATCAAAAGTGAAGTCAAAGAGAAAAAGGATGAAAAAAAGAAAGAAGTACCCGAAGAAGTTCTTAGGAAAATCCTAAAGGGAGAGTAACATACCTATTGGCGGGTATGTGGCTCAAATATTGGATTTTTGATACCATAGGAGAGTGGAAAAATCAAGAAAAATACTCATATTTTCAACCGCATACTATCCATTTGTTGGGGGGGCAGAGGTGGCTGTCAAAGAAATTACAGACAGGGTTTCTAGTGTAGAATTTGACTTAATTACGGCAAGATTCAAAAGAGATTTACCAAAATTTCAAAGAATAGGAAATATAAATGTTTACCGAATTGGTCTAAGTGTTTCAATTTTGGATAAATTACTGTTACCTTTTTGGGGAGCGATATTAGCTCTAAATTTGAATAGAAAAACCCACTACGATTTTTTTTGGTGCATCATGGCAACTTTTGGGAGTGGGGCAGCCTATATTGTAAATCTGATACATTTTTGGGAACAGACATCTATAATACTGACTTTGCAGGAGGGTGACTCGGAAGAGCATTTTAAAACTCGTTGGTTTGGACTCATAAATTTATCTTGGCGTTTGGCTTTAAAAAATACAAATATTTTGACTACAATAAGTTCATATTTGGGGAATAGAGCTAAAAGATTGGGATATAAAGGAGAGATAAAAATAATTCCAAACGGTGTTGATGTTAAAAGATTTGATATTAATCAGTCTCAAGATGAAAGATTAAAAATAAGAAAAGGGTTGGGTTTGGAAGAAAAAGACATAGCTCTCATTACCACTTCACGTTTAACTCTAAAAAATGGAGTAGGGGATGTTATAAAAGCCTTACCAAATTTACCGGGAAATACTAAATTTATTATTTTTGGTGAAGGACATCTTGATAAAGGATTGAGGAAACTTGCTAAAGATTTGAAAGTTTCAGAGAGGGTAATTTTTAGAGGACATGTTTCCCATTCAGAGATGCCAAAATATCTAAAAGCTTGTGATATTTTTATTCGCCCTTCTTTGTCCGAAGGTATGGGTAATTCTTTTATAGAAGCAATGGCTGCTAAATTGCCAGTCGTCGCTACGCCTGTTGGTGGTATCACTGACTTTGTTTTTGAAGCTAGCCCGAATAGCGAAGTCGGGCGGGGTCAAACAGGTTATTTTTGTAAGCCTGAGAATCCTAAAAGTGTTGTTGAAACAGTAAAGAGGGTTATATCTGATAATCAAAAAAATGAGATAATAGAAAATGCTTACAAAATGGTAAAAGAAAAATATGACTGGGATATTGTCGCCTCGCAGATGAAAGAGGTTTTTGATAAAATAAAAAAAATATCTATATGAAGCAAGTTCCATCAAGCTACCATTTCAGTAAAAAATATGCATCAATAGAGAGATTCATTTCTTATTTCTATCAAGTTCATTCTGTATATAATCTTAATCCCAAAAAGATTTTATTTATTGGTGTGGGTGATGGAGTAGTGCCGCATCTTTTAAAACGGGGTGGAGAATATGAAGTGACAACTTTGGATTTTGATCCTGGCCTTAATCCGGATGTTGTCGCTGATATAAGATCTTTGCCTTTCGGCGATAAATCGTTTGATTTAGTATGTGTCTTTGAAGTTTTGGAACATATACCTTATGAAGATGTTAATCCCGCTTTGAGAGAAATTATTCGGGTTTCCAAAAAAAATGTTGTTATATCGTTGCCGCATCGTCGAACGGGTTTTGAAATAGTATTTAAGTTTCCTTTTATTCGGTCTCTATTGAAAAAAGATTTTTTGATATTTAGTATCCGTTTTCCCATACGTTTTTTCGGTTTTGCTGTCTCGAAGCAGCATTATTGGGAGATTGATAATGGTCACACTATAAGTTTAGGTAAGTTTAGGTCAGATCTTCTCAAAAATTTCAAAATAATTAAAGAGTCAACTCCGGTGTTAGACTTTTATAGAAGATTTTTCTTTCTTGAAATCATCTAAAAAAAGTTGCCAAAAACGATAAAAATCATATAATTAAGGGCATGAAAATCGTTATTATAGGCTATGGTTGGGTGGGCCAAGCAAACGCTCTCGCTTTGACCTTAATGGGAGAAAAGGTCTATTATTATGATATACAGGCCTATAAACCCCATTATTCAAGCAGATACTCGGCTGTATATGGCAGAGTCACCTCGTTATCTTCTCCACTAGGACAAGACTCGGAAAATACTTGTTATCTTGTATGTGTAGGAGATAGGACATTGCCAAGCGGCCAGCAGGATATATCCGCCATAAAATCCGCTCTTACTTCTCTTTCTGAAACAAAAGGTACTGTAATATTGCGCTCAACCGTTTTACCAGAAAGTCTAAAATCTTTGAAATTTGATTTTTATATTCCAGAATTTTTGCATGAAAAAAAAGCAGTGGAAGAATGTATAGAACCTCATTTTTTTGTTATTGGCGAAAGAATAAAGGATTCTAAACAGCCCCCATTTTTTAAAAAATGGAGCAGATCTGCTCACAAGGTATTTAGAGGTACTCCAGAAGAAGCCTCATATATTAAATATCTTTCCAATATATGGAATGCTACTCAAATAGCTTTTGTAAACGAATTTGGAGACTCAATAAAAAAACCAGCAACACGGGAAGATGTTGATGCCAGTAAAAAAATTATAGATTTTGTCTTAGGCGGAGGGTCATATGTGCGTTACGGCAAATCTTTCGGGGGGCATTGTCTGCCCAAAGATATTTCAGCTTTTATCTATAAACAGAAACAAAAAGGATTTGAGGCATCTATTATATCTGGTATTAAGGAATCTAATGGTCTTCATGAACAATTACAGAAAACGCACAATGTTTTACCGGAATGGTATTCGGAGTGGCAACTTCCGGAGATTTCTTTGGTAACCAGTCTAAAAATCATAGCAAGGATTTTATATCGCAAGATTTTCTATTTGTTTAAGTAATCTATAAAGATGTTTTTATGAAAATATGCATGTATTGTCCTATATTTCCTCCGGCTATTGGAGGGCCATCCACTCAAGCTTTCAATTTGTGCAAAGCTCTTGTCGCTAAGGGAAAGACTCCGTTTGTTATTACCTATGGCAAAAATTTCAGCATGAAGGAGGATGATGGTTTTAAAGTTTATACATTTAGGCTTCAGTATACCTACACTCCGATTGATAAAGTATTAAGGTGGTTTATCTTCCCTTTCTATATTGTATATATGTTGAAGAAGGAAAGATCTGAAATACTGCATTGTCATAGCGTAAGCGTCCTCACTTTTATCTCTGCTTTTGTAGCAAAAATAATGGGTATTCCTAGAGTATTGAAATTTGCCGGAGATTGGGTCTGGGAGACTCTTTCTACCAATAAACTACAAGCTAAAAATTTTGAAGAAATATACAAAAAATCATTAACTGCCCGTTTTATGACATGGATAGAAAAAATGGGACTAAATCTCTTTGATAAAATATGGGTTGTCTCTGAATTTAGAAGAGGGAATATAAAGTCGCTCCTCGGTAGTGATGATAAGGTTATAATTATCAATAATTGCCTTCTGCTTAAGGGTGGAGGCGCTCGGACTTGGAAAAAAGATGATCCTGTTATTGTTGTATCCGCAAACAGATTTATACCTCACAAGAGGCTTGCATTTATGGTGCAATTGTTTGCTGAGATGAATATATCAAATAGCCACCTCACCTTAATTGGTGGTGGAGATCCAAAAGAAATAGAGATTGTTAAGGAGGCTATAAAAAAGTTTAAAGTTGAAGATAAGATTGAAATTCTTGGGATATTACCAATAGAAGAGGTTTATGAACGTTTTTCAAAAGCTTCTTTTTATATATCTACCTCCATTGAGGAGGGATTTCCAAATGTTTTTATCGAGGCGATGCATTATGGCTTGCCAGTCATCGCTACTGATGAAGGCGGGTCAAAAGAGCTGGTCCTTGATAAGGAAACTGGCTATATGTTTGTGCCGGCCAATCACCAGAGGGTACTCGAAGCTATGCGTCGTTTGGCTACTGATATTCCGCTTCGTACCCAAATGTCCACAAAAGCATTTGAACGTTCCAAACTTTTTAATCTTGAATACAAAGTAGGAGAGTTTATTACTATGTACAATAATTTATTATCAGAATGAATCTTTTATCAATAACTACAGATAGAAGATTGTTTGAAGAAGACTCTAATGTGAGGCGGAGAGTTCTCGGATATAGTAAATATTTTGATAGGATGGACATCATTGTTTTTACAAGGAAAAACTTAAAGTTAGGGTCTGACAACTTGAAACTTGCAGAAAATATTTTTATTTATCCTACAAATTCTTCTTTAAAATTATTTTATATATATGATGCTTTTAGGATTATAAAAAAGGTTATTCATAATTCTAATTTAGTGGCTAGTAACTCTATTATTACTGCTCAAGATCCTTTTGAGACGGGACTTGTCGGGGTATTAATCAAGTTTTTTTATAGATTTCCTCTACATGTCCAAGTTCATACCGATTTGATGCATAGATATTTTAGACAATCGTCTCTATTAAACAGGCTCCGTTTTTTTATGGCCAAATTTATATTGAGATATGCAGATAGGGTAAGAGCAGTCTCCGAAAGAATCAAAAAATCAATTGGTCGATTTTCCAAAAATATTGATGTTTTACCCATAAAGACAGAAATTTTTGATAATCTTGGAGAGGGGGCACAAAAACCATTCCCATTTACTTTGCTTGCGGTCTGTCGTTTAGAGAAAGAAAAAAACATAGGAGCTGTTTTCAAGGTTATCAAAAATCTGAAAGAAAAAAATATAGGCCTTTGTCTGGTTGGAGACGGTTCGCAGAAATCTAATCTTGAAAAAATGGCTAAAAATATGGGTATTTCAGACAAAGTAATTTTTACAGGATGGAAAAATAATCTGGCACCATATTATAAGATGGCAGATGTTTTTATCTCAGCTTCTTTGTATGAAGGATATGGTATTTCGACTGTGGAAGCAGCTTATTCTGGAAAACCTTTGATTCTTTCGGAGACTGGAACAGCGCGAGAAATTTTTAGAGAAAACGAATCTGCTTTTATATGTGATGCCAAAGATTTGACCTGTTTTACTCAAGGTATTTTGAAAATTTATAGAGACAAAAATTTAGCTGAAAACATGGGCCAATCTGCCAAAATAATTGCCCATAGACACTTAAGTTCCAAAGATAATTATTTTAGAGATTATGCGGATTCTATTATAAGGACTGCAAATAATTTGGAATTGCCAAAAAAATGACAAAACTTCTGATTATTACGCAAAAGGTAGATACAGAAGACCCAATTTTAGGATTTTTTCATAATTGGATCTTGGAACTTTCAAAAAAATTTGAAAAAATTTCTGTCATTTGTCTTGAAAAGGGGAGTTTCGATTTACCCATAAATGTTAAGGTATTTTCTTTGGGCAAAGAGTCTGACGGAAGTAAAATGAAATATTTAAAAAACTTTATGAATCTCATACTGGGACTTAATAGAGAGTACGACTCTGTCTTTGTTCACATGAACCAAGAGTATGTGCTTCTAGGCGGTATTTTTTGGAAAATCATTGGTAAAAAAGTATTTATGTGGAGAAATCACTCCTACGGTAATTTATTTACTCGGATTTCTGTATTGCTCTCCAATAAAGTCTTTTGTACTTCTAAATTTGCATTTATCGCTAAATATAAAAAAACGATTTTGATGCCGGTAGGAATAGATATAGATAAGTTTAAAAATTCAAAAGTTCATAAAGTAAAAAATTCAATACTGTTTTTGGGGAGAATGAGTCCGATAAAAAAACCTGATTTGCTTATTGAAGCGCTTTTGATTTTAGATAAAAAGAGTGTATCTTTCCAGGCGGATTTTTATGGAGACCCATTGCCTAAAGACCAAAATTATTATAATTCTCTCAAGGCCAATGTTAAAGAATTAATGTTAGAAAATAAAATAAATTTTTATAATGGAGTACCAAATTATGAGACACCAAAAATATACAATGAGCATAGTATTTTTGTAAACCTGACTCCTTCTGGAAGTTTTGATAAAACTATTTTGGAAGCAGCTGCTTGTGGTTGTTTGTTGGTAATAACGAACAAATCACTTTCCGGAGAGATTGATGAAAGAATGATAATAAAAAATGACACTCCAGATAATGTCGCTGAAAGTATAAATTTTTGGATAAATATAAATGATGAAGAGAGAAAAGAAACTTTGGATAAACTCCAAAAATATGTGTTAGAAAACCACAGTTTAAATGCTTTAATAGAGAAGTTATACAAAGAGATAATACAATGAAAATATGCTACTTCGGAATTTATGACCCAGACTTAGGAAGAAATAAGATTTATATAAAAGGCCTTAAAGAAAATGGGGTGGAAATAATTGAATGCCGAGACACTTCTTGGGGACCTCTTAAATTTATAAAGTTATTTATTAAACACTGGAAAGTAAGAAATAGTTATGATTACTTGATAGTGGGCTATCCGGGCCATATCCTAGTTTGGCTTGCAAGACTTATTTCCAAGAAGCCTATCGTTTTTGACGCATTGTGCACTATGTATGAAGGGGTCATAATTTCTAGACATCAATTTGGGATGTTGAGAATCAAAAGTCTATATATAAAATTTATCGATTGGTTTGCGGTAAAATGTGCCGACATTATTTTGGTGGAAAGTGAAAGTCAAAAAAAATATTTTGAAAAAAGATTTGGTAAAAGTCCAAAATACAAAGTTATTTATATTGGTGCGGATAATGATATTTTTTATAAAGATGACAATATAATAAAAAAAGATAAATTCACAGTAATTTTTAGGGGTAAATTTTTACCGGAAGCTGGAGTAAAATATATTATTAAGGTAGCCAAGATTTTAGAAAACAAAGAAGTAAATTTTTTAGTTATGGGCAATGGTTTTTTGGAAAAAGAGGTGAAGTTATTAATAAACGAAATGAGACCAGATAACCTCACTCTCATATCAGAGTACTTAAGTTTTAAAGAAATGAGAGAAAAAATGCTCTCTTCTCATGTTTCTTTGGGACAATTTGAAGACCACGAGAGGCTCCAGAGAACTATTCCGCATAAATGTTTTGAAACTATGGCTATGGGTTTGCCCTATGTTACAGCTCGTACACCAGCAATTTCTGAAATACTGAAAGACAGCATAAGCTCTCTTTTTGTAAATGCTGCTGACCCAAAAGATTTAGCTGAAAAAATACTAATATTAAAAAATGATCCTGGTTTAATGGGTAGGATAGCAGAAAATGGCTATAAACTTTATAAAGAGAGATTTACTCCAAAGAAATTGGCTAAAGATATAATTGATTTGATAAAAAATGATGAAAGCGGTATTGTTGCAAAAGTAGATAATAGTAAGATTTAGATTTATAAAAAATATTTTTTAATTTATATCAAATGAAAGTCTTGTTTTTCTATAACGGTATTCGTTCGCAGACTATGAAAGATTTTCAAGAAGGCAAAGGTCATGGCGACCATATGGATGGCATGCCTCAACTTAGAAAACTTGGCATTGATAGTGATTTTCAAGAATTAGAAAAAGTTTATCCTGAATGGATATGTAAAATAATAAGGAAATACGTTCCTATTTATTTTGTGCAAGTTCCCATATTTTGGAAAATATTTGGTTACGACATCATAGTTTCATCTAGTGCTTTTGGTATTCAAACGTTATATTCTATATTTAAATTATTTGGTTTAAGAAGACCAAAATGGGTCATGTTAGACTGGTCACTGACCGGTCTTTTAAATAAAGGTGGCTTATCAAGCAGAATTTTAAAATGGACAACAAATCATGCTGGAGGCATAGTTACTATAGGCAAAAAAGAAGAAGATATACTAAAAAAACTTTTCCCTGGAAAACCTATTAAATTTATACCGCTAGGCACTAATACTAATTTTTCGAAACCACAAAATGTTTCTGAAGAAAACCAAATAATTACAGTTGGCAAAGATCCGGCCAGAGATTATGCCACTCTTTTTGCTGCATGTGATGGTTTAGGTGTTAAATTAATTGCGACATCTTCTAGAAAATTGTCGATGATGTCAAAAGTCCCTGATTTTGTTAGTTCTAAATATTATACAGATAGTGAACTTTTGACTGAATATTCTAAATCAAAAATAGTTGTTTTGCCTCTAGATATTAAAGACGGCTTAAACGAAACTGCCGGTATTTCTACTTTAGTCCAAGCTATGGCTATGGGTAAAGCCATAATCATAACTCGTACTGACACTACAGAGTCATATATAACTCACGGAGAAAACGGTTTTCTTGTGAAAACAGGGGATGTAGAAGAGATGAGATTTCTTATAGTTAGGCTTCTTAAGAATGATAAAGAAAGAATAGAAATTGGTAGAAAAGCACGGGGGTTTATTTTAAAAGAATGTACATCAGAAATTTTTGTAGAAAGACTAGCTAAATTCTTTACTAAAGTCAATAAAAGTTAGGAAGACTTAATAAATAAAGAATCTTCCGAGATTACTTGCCCTGTTTTTTTGTTTAACTTTTCTTGTAGATTTCCTTTATATACAAAACCCAAAGATTTTATCTTCTCGTAAATATCATCAAAAAAAGGCTGGCCTTCGTATAGTTCTATGAAGGAGTTTTCAATTAAAACTATCTTAGCTTTTTTAAATGTTTCTATGCCTCCAGCGATGACTTTGTCTTCAAATCCCTGGACATCAACCTTTATTAAGGTTTCTTTTTCTAAAGATATGGAATTGATGATATCATCAAGCTTTCTTATTTCTATCTGCTCTGGTTTGCTTTCTTTTGTGTGAGGGAAGAGTTTCTTATGTGCGTCTGCCATCTCTAAAATTGAAGAGCTCGGAGTATAGGAGCTTCTGTTCATTTTTATGGTTTCATTTTTATCTCCCAAAGCAAAATTAAAAGCCTCAAAATTTTTGTCTGTTTTCATATTTTCATTCAATTGTTCAAAGCATTCCTTTATTGGTTCAAAAGAATAAATTTTAACTTCAGGTAATACTTGTCTTATTTCCTTGGCAAACTGTCCAACATTGGCGCCTATGTCTAACACCGTTTTAATACCAAAAGTTTGTAAATAATAAAATTTATCCGGCCTGGGGCTATATTTATGAATATCCAAGCCGAATTTTTGTATAAATCTCCGAAAATACTTATGTATCATAGAACAAGTATATCAAACTTTGTATGATTAAAATGTTATTTGTCACTTTTTATTATAGAGATAAGTTCTGATATGGTGCACAAAGGAACGTCTTCTATATAATCTTCGTGAGATTTTTCTCCAGATGTAGCTCCTGTTATCTCTATTTTTGAATTTTTGTTACCTTTGATCTTCAAAAATGCAGTAGCTAGGTCTTCTAGTTTATATTTTTTTGTATAGTTAAGCGGGTAGTGTTTTTTATCTGTTGTTATGTTACCAGAAAGCCCTACATTTACTACAAAATTTGCCGCATCTTTCAATGTCACAAAGTATCTAGTCATTTCTGGATCCGTAACCATTATTTTATTGAATTTTTTTAGTTGTTGTGCCCATATGTCAGTAACAGAACCACGAGAATCTAAGAGATTTGGGCATCTGGTGACGAAATAAGTATTTTTATTGTAAAGATTATTACTTTCATCAACCAAGTATTCTCCAAGAAGTTTTGTCGCTCCATAACAGTTCATGACTCCAATTGCTTTATCCGATGAAATGTGGATAAATCTTTTGACAGAGGAACTTGAATCAAGTAGGTTTATAAGCCCAAGAACGTTTACTCGGTAGGCTTCTCGGGGGTTTTGTTCAGCTAGAGATACGTGTTTAATTGCTGCAGCGTGGAAAATAACATCTACTCCTTTCATAAGGTTCTCGACGGTTTCTTTGTGAGTTATATCTCCTAATTTGAATTTAACAAATGGGGAATCTATATCTATTCTGGCTTGTGTTATAAGAGCCTCATCTCTACTTACGGAGATTATGTTTGTGGCTCCATCGGAGAGTAGTTTTTTAATGATATTTCTACCAAGAGAGCCACTACCGCCAGTTATAAGAAATTTTGTATTTATAACGTCGATTCTTCTAGTGTCCCTTTTTATATCTGAATTATCTATTTT
Source organism: Candidatus Zambryskibacteria bacterium RIFCSPLOWO2_12_FULL_39_16 (assembly GCA_001824215.1). Classification (GTDB taxonomy): domain Bacteria; phylum Patescibacteriota; class Minisyncoccia; order Phycocordibacterales; family WO2-35-19; genus WO2-35-19. Next base: position 13,262 of record MHWS01000022.1, read on the forward strand.
CTTCTTATTTATGGGCATAATTTATTGAATACTAATATAAATAAAAAGATATTGCAAATGAGATGGAGATGTATATCGGACCCACTTTTTATGTGGAATTCTCATCATTTATCACTTTCGAATAGAGAATCTCATGTTCGTCTACCATCTTTTGTAATGAATGATGTTTGACAATGTTATCTCGACATCTTTGGCCTAAAATCTTTTTTTGATCAGTACTCAAAGAAAGCATATAGTCTACTCCTTTGCGTAAATCTACTATGTTTTCATATTCTGCCACATATCCTAAATCTTTAATAGCCTCTGGAATGCCACATGTATTAAAAGAGACTATGGGTAAGCCACATGACATCGCTTCCAATACTGCTAGCGCGAGATTGTCTCCAAGCGATGGATATAGTAGAAAATTAGATGCTGAGTAGTATTTAGCAAGCAAATTCTCATCTTCAATATATCCAGTTTCGTGGACATTAGGATTGCTCTTTATTTTTTCCTCATCTTTCTTGCCACCGATTGCTACAAATAATATATCTTTGTTTTCGGAGTAGTCTAATATCATTTTTTTTACATAATCCGATCCTTTCAGTTGGTGGCTGAGTCCGTGACCAGCTATGAAAAGTATTATTTTTTTATCTTTCGGTAAGCCGAGTTCTTCTCTTGATTGGTTCATTTCAAAATCTCTGAATTTATTAGTATCTATACTGCAATTTATCAAATGCATTTTTTGGTTATTTATAATACTTTTCTTTAATTGGTTCATGATCCATTCTGATTGGACTACTATATCAAAAGTAGAAGTTTCGTACACTTTTTTCTTTTCATTCAGCAGATGATTTCGGTTATCCCAAAGGAATCCCAAAACTCTTCGTGGCTTATCTTGTCTGCAACCATAAATATTAGTACAACCTGAAGTAATCGGCCACAAATCATGGATAGTCCATATCACTTTTTTTTCTCGAGTCATTCTTTTAAAATCAGCCCAATTAAAAAAACCACTATGTATATTGTGACAATTGATTATATCAGCGTCCTGATACTCCTTTGTCTTAAAAATCATTCCACTTTTTGCAAATCTCAGATCATTTGCGAATATTTTTGACAAGCGATAATAAAGACGATTGAGAGGTATTTTATGCACGTCAGGATCATTAGAATATTTATATCCTACAAACATTGAAACTGTGTGACCTTTTTTTCTAATACCATCCATAATATTATATGGTATTTTCGACCCACCACCCCTAGTATCTATTGTACTTATTGTGAGTATATTCATGCTGTCTCTATTATTTTTTTAAATTCTTCAAGATCGCAATTTCTGATGTTTATCCTCGGCACAGCAAACAATTTTGAAAAATTAAACACTTTTTCTTTTTTAGAAGATACCGCTGATATAAAATCGGCATTTTTTACCAACCTGGTGGTTTCTGAAGTAAAAGAATCTTTTGAACCAAATGGATAAGCAAATAGAGAAATATTTTTATTCACAATTTCTTCCAATCTTTTTTTGCTCAACATTATTTCTTCTTCTTGCTTCTTTTTATCCAATTTAGCCATATTGGGATGGGTCATTGTGTGGGCTCCTATATCTATGAGAGGGTGTTCCGCTAGCTTTATTAATTCTTCTTTGGTAAGACAACGGCCTCTGTCTTTGATTTCTGTCCCTTTTTCCCAATAAAATGACTCAGGCAATCCAATACTTCCGACTGTCACAAATATTGTAGCTGGAACGCCAAATTTTTCGAGGATAGGCAACGCTGCATGAAGTGTATCCGCATAGCCATCATCAAATGTAATTGCGACAGAACCACTTTTTATTTGACCATCTGCAAGATCTTGAATAACCTCGTAAAGTGGCACTATGTTGAAATTCTCTTTCAAATACTTTATTTGTTCTTTGAAGTTTTTTGGAGAAACACAAAGTTTGTGTGGGTCGCTGCCAACATCTGCCACTCTGTGGTAAATCAGTACTATGTTGCTATTAAAAATTAGTTTTAAAATTTTTTGCAGGAAATATTTATATCTGTTGTGACAAAATTTAATAGCGTCATATAAGCCAATCTTTTTTAAAAAACTCTTCATTTTGAATGTTTCAGTATGATATCTACGATTCTCTGGCTTGCCTTGCCATCATTTAAGGGGATATCTTTGATTAAATTACGATTTGTGTTTATTGATGTTTTTATTTTTTTCATAAGATTATCTATTTCTCCAATGGGATGAAGCATATTAGCGCCAGATTCTATAGTGCTTGGCCTCTCAGTCGATTCTCTCAAAGTTATGGTGGGAACCTTTAGAAAGGCGGCTTCTTCTTGTATGCCGCCAGAATCAGTGAGGACGAGAGAGCTGTTTTTTACAAGCTTTACAAAATCTATATAGCCCATGGGTTCCGTTAAGATGTGCCCTTTCAAGGCAAGAACTTCTTCTAAAAAGTTGTGATATTTGAAATTATTTCTAGTGCGCGGGTGCATGGGAAATACAATTTTTAATCCAGTTGATTTTATAACTTTTTCGAGTATTTCTTTAATAAGAAGCAATTTTTCTTTTGTGTCTACATTTATCGGCCTATGCATAGTTACTACTATGTATGATTTATCTGTGAGACCAGTTTGTTCTACAATTGGCGAAAGGTCTATTTGAGGCATCATGAATATCAAATTATCTATCATTACATTGCCGGTAAAAAATATTTTTGATTCATCGATTCCTTCTTTTTTCAAATTATTTATACCAGATTGTTCGGTTACAAAAAGTATGTCTGATATCTGATCTATAACTATTCTATTTATTTCTTCTGGCATACTCTTATCTCGGCTACGAAGCCCCGCTTCTACATGAGCCACTCTGATATTTGCTTTGTGGGCCGCCAAGGCGGCTGCCAAACTTGAGTTAACATCACCGACCACAACAACCAGATCTGGTTTTTCTTTTAAAAATACCTTTTCTAAGCCGGATATTATACTTGATATGGAAGAAATGGGAGTCTTTTTATCTAAATTCAATACATAGTTTGGGTTGGGTACATTAAGAGAGCGCAAAAACATTCCTGACATATTGTCATCTGAATGTTGGCCGGTGTGCACAAGTACTGAGTCTATTTGTGGGTATTTTTTGTAGATACGAAAAAGAGGGGCTATTTTCATGAAATTCGGCCGGGCTCCGACAATATTGAGTATTTTTATTTTTTTCATATTAAAGTTCGTATGGTCTGCATATAACTCTTGACCATATTGTCCAAATTGTAAGTGTTTGTAATCAGATTCTTTGATTTTTGACCCATAGATGGTAATTTCTCCACATCAGAGAAAGCTATTTCCACTTTGTTTTTTAAATCCTCTACAGTACCATTAAAATACCACCCGTTGATACCATTCTCCAATATATCTTCCTCGGTTCCATCTGCGTGAGTATAAATGATTGGCAACCCGACTGCCATAGCAGTATTGAATCCAAGACCTCCCAAGCCGGGCATCACAAAGATGGAAGCATCAAATAAAGCCTTTGCCATATCTTCATCTTTATAGATCGGTCCCAGAAACTTAATTCTGTTTTCTATATTGAGTTCAGTAACAAGTTTTTTTAGTTTCTCTTCTTGTGAACCCTCGCCGATTATTAAGAGATTAATATCTGCCGGAATTTTTGCTTCTGCAAAAGCTTTTATAAGAATATCCACTCTCTTGCGTTCGGATAGCCGGCCAGCAAAAGCAATATTATTGCCGCGGGTATTTCCGGCTTTTGTAAATTCTTTATAAGCGTCGGATAAAATTTTAGTGTCTATGGCATTTTGAGCCACGAATATTTTTTTAAGCGGGACGCATTTTGTTATGTGGAGATATCTTCGGGTGTGATTTGAGTAGGTGATAAAGCCGTCAACTTTTCTGTGAGCAATTATATCTTTGATTTCTCTACAGATTCTCCACGGTAAAAGATTTTTTATTATTTCAACATACATATTTCGCACCATATAACCATCACAGCCCATCCACAAAGTCCTTAAGCCCATCTCTTTGAATGCGGAGTACGTATTTTTGTCGAGTGTATATGTTCTAAGAGCGGTGCCAAAAGATATCAGGACGTCAGGTTTGTACTCTCTGATTGTATTTATAAGTTCCGGATGAAAAGGTCCTTTTTTTTCCTCAATGAGCCGTACCGATGCAAAAGGCAGGTTTTCTTTGACATCATGCAGCCCGTCAACTTTTTTGTCTTTGCTTAAAACAACTAACAACTCAACTTCTTTTGACAATCTCTCAAAGAAGGGGACTCTGTAGTGGGGCATAACATATTCTTCAAATATAACTCGGGGTTTCTTCATAATGGCAGACCTTAATTTTTATAAAAAAGAACATTACGGTTATCTACAGCATACTGGCGAAACCCAAAAGAAATCATTTTTTGAATGCATCGGTCGGCATCAGCTCTGGAATAATTGGTGCAATGATGATGGAATTCAACAAAAATCTGGCCATATTTTGAAACATTTTCCTTTTTTAGATTTTGTATAAGCTCGAATTCTGCTCCTTCCAAATCTAGTTTTATATATTCAATACGCCTCATGTGCAAAAAATTCGGTAATTGTGCCATGCTTACAGATTTTACTTCATATCTTTCAGTCGGGTCGTTCATTATATTTCTATGATTGTCCAAAAGCGAACCGCTTACATTACTTTTACTTTCATTAAAATATATATTGCCATCAATTGAGCTTATGGCAATTGATTGATGAGTAAATCGCCCGTTTGTATTTCTCGATATTTTTTTGAGGCTTTCTTCGTGTTTTTTTGTTGGGTCAATACCAATTGACTTAAGTCCATATTTTTTAATCATATATACCGAGAAGTCTGCATCAAAACCGCATCCGACATCCACAATAATACTTTCTTTATCAAAAACTCCACGATAGAGGCAGTTTGGTGCAACAAAATGAATGTCTTGCATTTTGCCCATATTTTTTTTATACTCTGTTTTTAATTGCCTAAGAATGTCAAAAATAGACGAAAAAATACTGGCGTATTCTTTTTTTATTTTTTGTACCATATTATCCTAAAAGAGAAAATTCCGGATTGTTTTTCAACAGCAAAGCATCTATAAAAAATTTTGTGGCCCAATTTAACATAGTAAAACTAGCATATTCTCCGCCAAAAGGATAGGAACCGGCTATACCACCAGTGATTTCTGGATGGGAAGAATTAATAATTTGAGTTTCTTTTATCTGGTCTATAATGCACAAGGCTCTAGACCTAAAATGTTCCTCGTTTGTTATGTTCCAAATTTTTAGCCACGTAATAGCAATTTGTGCGTCTCCAGTTAAACAGGTGTAATCATCTTTTGATTGCCATTTTTTATCAAAGGTGCCTGGCAAATAATCAAAATTGTTATTTTTTTCATTTTCATAATATCGAAGTATCTTAAGAGAAGTTTTGTAGGCAGATTGAAATATCTTGTCTGATTCTAGAAGTGACGCACTCTCAATCAGTCCTTGTATAGTATAGGCAATCAAATGGGTCCATGGTTTGGATGGATTAGAAAGACTTGTATTTTCAAACCAACCATTTTCATTTTGCTGTGCTAAAACCCATTCAATATTTTTTTCTGCCGCTTCTTTGTATTTTTTGTTGCCAGTCCTTTTATAAACTTCTAAAAGAGACCACGCCACCCTGGAATGGTAAGTGCGGGCTCCTGCTGTAGTGAATTGTTGCCATGAACCATTATTTTCCTGTATTGACAAGAGCCATTCTGCTGATTTGATTACCGCTTTCAGATATTTTTCTTCTCCTGTATGGTCATATAGCGAGCAAAGACCAAGCATAACTTGTCCAGTATTAAAAACTTTTTTTCTTATTTGGCCAGAAATGGTTTCCTCTCCGTATGAACCATCATTAAGTTGCTCTTTCAGCTCCCATTCTCCCATTCGCAAAGCCCTCTCTTCAAATTCTTTTATGCCGCTTTTTTTTGAATAATTTATAAAGGTGGGGATAATATATCCGGTAGTCTCTCTGTATGGCTTGCCCCATGATTTTTTATCAAGATTATATAAGGAAAGAATTCCGTCGCATTTTGATTCGTCTTGGGCCAAACATAGCCACGCCATAGCCGCTTTTAGGTGAATTTCTTCGTTTGAAGCTTTTCGAGTAGACCTAAGTTCTGGAAAATTTAAATAAACCAACAGGCTACTTTTAACCTGGTGCATTTTTGATGCTATTTTTCTCAAAAAAACCGATTTCATCTTTTTTGGAATAATATACAGGAAATCTGGTGCTTGTCTTCTCGTTCCACTTTTTGGGGAGGTAAGATTATTTTTCCTTCCGTCCAATAATCTCCAGTGAAAAATTGCCAATATTCTTGCTTTATTAAATAGGCATTATTTTGTTTTTGCCACCTATCCAGATCTTCTCGACAATAAGCTCTTGTTTTATATTTAGGTAGATTTTTTGCAGTTGAATCGGGAAGAGAATAAACGTTTGAAACCCCCCTTTTTTCATTATAAGGAAAAGTAAGCACTAAAATTCCTCCATTTTTTAGAAGGGAAAACATTGATTTAACTGCCTGGTCGCATTTCTCAATATGCTCCAAAGTACTGACGCACGTGATCATGTCAAAAGTATCTTTTAATTTTGAGTTGGTAATGTCGTCGTTTATGATGTGATAATGTCGATTAAACATGCCATCGGTCCAATAGTCTTTAATGTTATCTATTGCGGTCACTTTGCAACCACAATTAGCCATAAGATGTGGTAAAGCTGTGATTCCTGTGCCAACGTCAAGTATATGTTTAGGATAGTATGTACTAATTTGCTCAAAAATAAACCTATATTCAAGAGGACGTTCATTTGGTTCACCAAAAAGAGGTTTTTTGTATTCTTTATAATTCAGTCTATTTATAAAAAAATATAAAATTTTTTTTATCATTTCACTTTGTTATTTAATTGCTTCAAGAAAAAACATTTGATCAGGACGATTATCTATTGTGTCTATATGTGGGAGTCTACTCTGCAGGTATCCCTTTTTCTCGACGGTAGTAAAGCCAGCTTCTTTGAAAAGTAAAGCCAAAGTCTCAAAATCATAAAAGTATTTGCAGACTTTATTTCCCGTCGTCTTATATCCATAAAACCAAGAGTTTATTTTATCAGCCATTGTTATGCCATAAAAACGCTCTCGGTTGCCAGCAAGCTTTTGAAAGAAAAAATCTTTATCCATATTGACATATTTCTTTGAAATTTCAAACAAATCTTGGGTTGCAAATCTAGCGATACCTCCACTTTTTAAAACCCTATATACGTCTTTCACTATTATCTCGCCCCTTTCTCGTGAGAAATAGTTTATAGCCGATATACAAATGATGTTGTCAATTGAGTTAGATGCGAATGGTAATAATTTTTTTTCCAAATCTACATGTATGTCTGCATCTGGATATATATCTACATCTGCAAATGTCTCTACTCGCACTCCACCGCCACAGAGATTGATGTTTTTCCATTTTTCTCCGAATCCAAAAAGTCTCCATTTGACTAGATAGTAATTCAATTTTCCGCGCATTTTTTTATGAAGTTTGTAGCTCTTTTCATTTTATTTTACAAGATCTTTCAGAATAGTTTTCATTTTTACTCTATCAGTTTCAATGTATGGAATTTCTTCTTTAAAATTAAATTCTGATTTGTCTTTTCTTAATATTTCTAAAATTTTTTCGCTTGTATTAGCGAAACTAAAGAGGTCATTTTTTGCATAGGCTCCAAAAACATCCATACTTTCTGCATCTGTAATTATGGGATGCACTTCAAAGACTAGTGCTTCATAAGCCACCGTAGACCAGGGCGTTATAAGAAAGTCCGTATTAAGTAAAATATCAAACAGGGGCATGCTAGAAGATTTCTCTACTTCTATATTAGAGTTACCGGTCCACGCAAATTCTTTGAGAGTTTTTTCTTTAATAATGGGATCTTTTATTCTCATGGGATGAAGTCTGACTTGCCAGTGCCAATTTGCGGGAGACCCTCTTACAGCCTCTAAAATATATTGGATTGGGAAGTCTTTATTCGGTAAGGCAATCAAAATATTTTTGGAACTCCGTTTTTTATCTCCTGTATCCTTATTCGTATTTGATACAAATCGTGATATCCATGGATTGCCTCCAACAAATGCTTGGTGTTCCGGGTAGACAGCTTCTGACCATTTGTTTATCTCCCGAGCAGATTCCTCTCCCCAACACCACCATAGATGGGGCATGATATCATAACCTCCGGCAGGTATATTATTCCAAGCTCTATAGAGTCCATGTTGTTCTCCATGTTGGACCTCAACTGTCTTGATGTTAAGTTTTCTGCATGCTCTTATGTAACCCCAGCCTGTAGGGTGGTAATAGCATTCTAAGAAACAGACTTTCGGGTTAATCTTTTTTAAGATTCTCTCAAATATTTTCTCGTATTCTAAGGTAGCTTCGATATTATTTATTATAAAATCTTTGTTTAATTTTATATTTGGGAAGTTGTTTTCCAGATATTTTTCTAGTTTCTCCCAATTTTGTATTTCCACTTTTTGCTTCAAGCTAAAAATCTTTTCTCTATCTATGAAATAAGTATTACCCCAGACTGGCTTTTTCTTGCTGGAAAGGTCTAGCGTGACTGAATCAACCCCGACCTCTTTCAAAATTTCTTGCAAGCTATTAGAAAAACGGCTAAAATATTTGTTCTCCACCTGGATTGTTCTCTCCAACCTAGCAATAAGAAAAACCACATCAGTTTCTTTGTATTTATTTGGGTTTAATTTATATAAAATAAACCCCACATAGATATTCACTTTCTCTACAATTTTTTCAATCAAATTTTTCTTTTTTGCAGGTTCCTCCCCGGAATTTTTAAATCTGGAATAAAGAATTTTCCACATCTCAAGTCGGATAATAGGCCAGATTTTTAGGTTCTTGTACTCTATCTTAGATATAGGAACGTTATCCTCAATGTTATTTAATATCCTTATTATTTCTTTATACTGCATTTTATAAGTAGTGTTTCTTTATTCGTAAATAATGTGTCGTAGATGTTCATTTTAACAGTTTTGTTTTAATAAACCACAAATATTTCCAAAATCTCTCTTTAAATCTTCTTTTTCTTGCTTTTTTGATAAATCCATTAATATAGTCTGATGTTTTAGCATCTGCCAGTTGTTTTGCGTAGTCAAAATATCCATAGGCCAGATATATTTTTATGGCGTTCAGAACTTTATCTTCTCCCATGCCCTTTACATATTCTGGTTTTCTAAAATATAGAGCATCGGTCCAGATAAGTTGTTGACCCCAATATTGCAGTTTCCTAAAAGTTATTAAACTAAATCCTTGATTAGTTATAAAGCTATCCACATCCTTGAATAGAGGTTGGTTCTTGTAAATAGGTATAAACTCTACTTCGGTTTCAATAGCGATTACATTCTTGAGAGTTTTGATTGAGCCTTTTAGTACGGGCAGTTCATATCCCTGAATATCTATTTTTAGAACATCTACATCTTTTCCTTCCAAAACATTATCTAGAGTGTCAGTTTCAATCTCTATTTTTTTAAGTACATCAAACCTGCTTGCTTCATATTCTTCCGGTTCTGGAAATTGTTTTATTAACTCCATATTTGGTTCATAAAAAGACGATACAGTCTGCTTGCGACAGAGGTTAAATTTTTTCTTGCCTTTGATATCTGAAAGGGCTATTTTAAAAACTTCTAAATCTGGTAAGAAAACCGCTCTGTCGTCTGGTTCAAATGAAAATATTTTAATATTAAAATCATTCCAGCGTTTGTCTAGCCCTCCACTCGCGCCCACATCCGCTATTGCAAGAGGATCATGTAGAATTAGCTTATTTTCTTGCATATTATTTTTCGCACCTCTTCTAGATCTGAAGGAGTGTCGACTGCTATATTTTCACTTACCACCTCAATCATTTTTATAGGTATTTTATTTTCAATAAACCGTAGAGATTCTATTTCTTCGCTATGTTCTAGCAGACCTTTTGGAAGAGAAGCGTATCTTTTCAAAGCTTCAGGCCGAAAACCATATACAGCCACTATTTTGAAATATTTAGAAACAAGATTTCTTGGATAAGGAATAGGAAATCTAGAAAAAAACATTGCTTCATTATTATGATTAACCACTACGTTTGGAACGGTAGTACTGACTAACTCGTGCATTCTTGTGATTTCTGACATTAAATGAACAACCTGAATTGATGGGTCGTCAATCATTGGCTTTATCGCCGCATCTATGACTTTAGGATCTATTAAAGGTTCGTCTCCTTGGATATTAATGTAAATATCAGCAGGAATTTTTTTGGCCACTTCTGCTACTCGGTCGGTGCCTGTCGCATGTCTGGTATTTGTCATTATGTATGGAATTTTTAACTTCTTGCACACTTTAGCTATTCTTTCATCGTCAGTGGCGATGACTGATTCTGTTAATAATTTAGATTTACAGGCTTGATTATACACCCACCAAATCATCGGCTTGCCACAAATATCAGCCAACGGTTTGCCTGGTAGACGGGTTGAAGTAAATCGAGCCGGAATAACACCGATTATCTTTAGGTTTTTAGCTTTATTTTTCAACGTTTTTAGTTGTTTAACAAAAGCCAATGTAACACATTCTACATTAATTGCAACTAAAAAATTACCACGCACTCCAACCGCCATCAACATTCAAAGTTTCCCCTGTTATATATTTTGAGGCATCAGATGAAAGGAAAAGACACGCATTGGCCACGTCGAGCGAAGACCCCCACTTTCCCTGAGGAGTTCTATCAAGAGTAAATTTATATAAGTCAGTTTTCTTCTTAAAGTTCTCAGCATATGATGTTTCGCAAAAACCGGGGGCGATAGCATTGACGTTTATATTGTACTCTGACCACTCTGTAGCTAGACATTTAGTTAGGGTAATCATACCCCCTTTAGATGTACCGTAAGCAGCTAATTCAGGCAGGCCCAACGTCCCTATAATTGATGCGATATTAACAATTTTACCTCTTTTTACAGAAACCATATACCTACCCACTTCTCTACAAAAATAATATACGCTATTTAGATTAGTATTAATTATCTTATTCCAATCTTCCGTCGTAGTATCAAGAAATCTTTTCCTGAATCGCATACCGGCGTTATTTATAAGCACATCTATTTTTTTGAATCTATCTATCGTTTGTTTTACAAACTCAACAACCTCTTGCTCATTGGAGACATCGCCGCAGAAATATAACATACGGCCATCTTCAAACCCAGCCTCTTTCTTGAGTGTCAGCAAGTCGTCATCATTTCTCGTCATCAAAGCAAGTTTTGCTCCAGATGCGCAAAACAATTTCGCTGTTTCTCGGCCAATACCCTTTCCGCTCCCTGTTATGATGCAGACTTTGTTTTTTAATGAGAATTGCTCTTGTAGCATAGAACTTATGTGATTAGATAATTAAAAGCTTCTATTATATAGCTATCCGGCATGTTGCTGTAAACTCCACTCAGTCCAATTTTTTCAGCCAGCACAAATCTCAATCGGTTGTCTTTCCTCTTTTTATCTTTGAGGATATTTTCTAGACATTCTTTAATAAGGCGGTCGCGCTTAAATCCAATCTTTTTAGAGTCAACTTTTATCGGTAAACCATATTTTGCCAAGATTGCCTCATGTTTTTTCAAGACATTATTTTTTTTAGGAAAATATCTTTCTGCCAGAAATGCCGCTCCCACCATGCCAAGTGATACTCCTTCTCCGTGCCTGTATACTTCTTTAGAAACATCGGTAGATATTTCTATTGAGTGTCCCATAGTGTGCCCATAGTTTAATTTTAGACGTTTATCTTGTTCTCGAGTATCTCCGGAAACATGTTCTAGTTTTATCTCGACAGTTCGACACATAATATGGAGTAGCTCATCCTGCTTTCTGTTGCATATTGCTTGAGAATTGGAATCAAGATATTCAAACAGTTCTCTGTCTGAAATAATCGCACACTTTATAATTTCTGCCAATCCGGATATGTAGTTTCTCTCTGACAGAGATTCCAGTAATTCAAGGTCAATTATATTTAATATGGGGTGGTAATAATTACCTATTGCGTTAATAGTTTTACCGAAATTTACAGCAACTTTTCCTCCAATACTACTGTCAATCATTCCCATGATAGTTGTTGGGACTTGTATGAAGTTGATGCCACGAAGATATGTACTAGCTACAAAACCAGTCAGATCGCCAATGACTCCTCCTCCAATAGCTACGATAGTTGAATCCCGTGACAAGTTCTTTTTTTCGAGAAGTGTATAGATATCAACGACTTTGTTTATAGTTTTGTTGTGTTTACCAGATTTCAGCGCATACGTATATACTTCGTATCCAGAATCTTTTAAGGTAGGGCATATTTTGCCGTAGACCTTGTCTTTAAAAAATGGATCAAAAATTAGCACAACTTTCTTGTTTTTAGTCTTATTGTTCAAATTTTCCACCAAACTTTCTGACAATAAATTTCTTCCGACTAATATATTATAACGGCTATCATCCAGTTCTACTTTATAAGTTTTATATATTGTGCCGTTCTTCATTTGAGCAATTGTATTAGTATAACATTAAGTTCAGAGAGACTTCTAAAATCTTGACTAGAGCAATCTAACACAATGTATGATTTTTACAAAATTTTATTTAATTCTCTCTATACTCCATTTTAAAGGTATGATAGTCAGCGAATTTTCTCTAGTAGTTTCAACAACCGGGAAAGCAAACTTCCCACTGTTGTATATAGATATGATATTGTGTTCTATAACACGATCCAAATAATTTGTTGCATTTGTTGCAATACCAGCCAGGACTGAATAAGAACCTGAATTTAAGAGTGGGTCAAGCTTTGCTACTGCTTTATATAAACCTGGTTCTTTTAGCGATTTTTGGTTGTTATCATTGCTCAAACTGAAAAGTATAAATGTGCTTGGGTCAGACGATTTGAATATTTTTAATACTACGAAAGATTGAAGCTCAACTTTTAGCTGGTACTCGATTTCAATAAAAAATGGTTTTGACATATCCAATTTTGAATTGATGTTTCCTTCATCATCTCTTATCGTCATTTTTAATATTTCTACTTCATTCTTTTTTCTTTTGGAATCAAAATATTTAGTCTGACCTGTCTGATTTTTTCCTAAATATTTTGCTACGACTTCTTTAGTGTCTCCAATATTTTTTATTCGCCCTTCACTTATATGCATGCATTTTGGACAGAGTTGTTTTACGGCTTCCATATTATGGCTAACAAAAAGAATAGTGCGACCTTCTTTTTTGGTGATATCTTCCATTTTACCGAGACACTTTTTCTGGAACTCCGCATCTCCTACAGCGAGGACTTCATCAACCATTAAAATATCTGGCTCCATATGGGCAGCTACAGAAAAAGCTAGGCGGACATACATGCCACTTGAATAATATTTGACTGGAGTATCTAAGAATTTGCCTATACCGGCAAACTCAACTATTTCATCAAATTTTTTAGCTATCTCTTTTTTCTTCATACCCAAGATTGCACCATTGAGAAAAATGTTTTCTCGGCCCGTAAGTTCCGGGTGGAATCCAGTGCCGACTTCGAGGAGAGAGCCCACTTTACCCCGCAAAACAATCTCGCCCTCTGTTGGGGGAGTGATTTGGGAAAGAATTTTAAGCAAAGTTGATTTACCGGCGCCGTTGCCGCCGATAATACCGATAACTTCGCCTTTTTGGACAGTAAAATTTACGTTCTTTAATGCCCAGAATTCTTCTTTTTTTTCAAAGCCGGATACTTGCTTGGCTTTTGTTTTTAGAAAAGAGAAAGGGGACTTAAACACATTCATCAAGACATCACGCAAGGCCACATAGCCACCCCGTTGATGGGTAATGTTGTATTTCTTCCCAATATTTTTTATTTCTATAATAGGTTTATCCATATCTATATAATATCTGCGAAATATCTTTCGGTTTTCTTAAAAACATATGTCCCAAATATCATAAGTACTAATGTGCCCCAGAGAGAGATGTTTATGAGTAGCCAATTGATGGGGGCAGTGCCAAGTAAGGCCGCTCTGGCGCTTTGGATGACGCCCATCATAGGATTTAATGCCAATATAAATGAATACTTTCCAGCAATTGATGCGGGATAAATAACCGGTGTGAGAAACAGAAGTATTTGTATAAAAAATGGTAAAGCATACCTCACATCCCTGTATTTAACATTTATGGACGCCAGGAAAAGCCCCAGTCCTATGGAAGCCATAAAAGTAATAAGGAGAAGCAAGGGTAAAATAAGAAGACCGGAGAGATGTGGCATATATCCGTAATAAAACATAAGGCTTATTAGTATCAAAGTGGCTATAAAAAAATCTACCAATTTGGTTATAACGCTTGAAACAGGCAAAATAAGTCTAGGGAAATAAACTTTGGTGATTATGGATTGATTGCTGATAAGAGTCATGCTGGTATCTGAAAGAGCGCTGGAGAAAAACTGCCAAAATAAAAGGCCGACGTAAACAAAGATTGGGTAAGGCACTCCATCGGATGGTATTTTGGCCAGTCCGCCGAAGAATATGGAAAAGACCACCATAGTAATAAAGGGTTGAAATATGGCCCATGCCACTCCTATAAATGTCTGCTTATAGCGCACTTTCAAGTCTCGCCATGTGAAAAAATATAAAAGCTCTCTATATTGCCAGAGTTCTTTAATATCTTTCAAACTAAAAGTCTTGCGAGGTCTTATAACCGTTGTCTCCATAATTTAAAGCATAATAACATAAATAACAGATTTTTTCTACCCCTTGTTATACCACTCAATGGTTTTCTTAAGACCTGTTTCAAAAGAAGTTTTGGCAATAAATCCAAATTCTTTTTTGGCTCGGCTCACATCAAGTTTTCGTCGTGGTTGGCCATCTGGCTTAGTAGAGTCCCAGTGAATCTCGCCTTTAAATTTCATCTGGGTGCAGATTGTTTTTACCAAATCTTTGATAGTTATTTCCTTACTTGCGCCGAGATTTACAGGATCTGGTTTATCGTATTTTTCTGTAGCTAAGACAATACCTTTGGCAGCATCTTCTACATACAAAAATTCTCTGGAAGCTTTACCTGTACCCCATACTTCAATGAAGTTTTTACCTGCTTTTTGAGCATCGGCAACCTTCTTAATGAGTGCTGGTATGACATGAGAACTATTGGGGTCAAAATTATCTCCCGGACCGTAAAGATTGACTGGTAAAAGATAAATGGTATTAAATCCATACTGTTGCCTATAAGCTTGAGCCTGAACCAGAAGCATTTTCTTAGCTAAACCGTAAGGAGCATTGGTTTCCTCCGGGTAACCGTTCCAGAGTTCAGATTCTAAAAATGGGACTTTGGTAAACTTTGGGTAAGCGCAAATAGTACCGATAGCGACAAATTTCTTAACACCTACTTGTCTAGCTGCTTCTATCATTTGAGCTCCCATTATCAAATTATCATAAAACAATTCACCTGGTTTCTCTTTGTTAAAACCGATACCCCCTACTTTAGCTGCTAGATGAATGACCACATCTTGATTTCTCACTACTTTCAGACAGTTTTTGAAA
The DNA here is from genome assembly GCA_001824215.1 of Candidatus Zambryskibacteria bacterium RIFCSPLOWO2_12_FULL_39_16. Classification (GTDB taxonomy): domain Bacteria; phylum Patescibacteriota; class Minisyncoccia; order Phycocordibacterales; family WO2-35-19; genus WO2-35-19. The sequence goes on from MHWS01000022.1 coordinate 28,817, forward strand.
ATACGAAGATCACAATCTTTTGATCTTGGAATAGTTATATTTTTTGGAGAGACTCCTTTTTTTATTAATTCCTGCATAACAAATGAACCGAGAAACCCAGCTCCACCTGTAACAAGTATTTTTTTATTTTTTAAATTCATATTTAAGATCTGCTTTTTCTGCTTCCAACATAATTTTGATGAGCTCTTTTAAAGATGTTTTAGGCTTCCAGCCAAGAACTTTTTTAGCTTTAGATATGTCAGCGACCAAATGATTTACTTCAGTTGGACGGTAATACCTTTTGTCTATACCTATATATTTTTTATAATCTCCGAGGCCAGCCTCTTTAAAAGCAATCTCTAAAAATTCTCTGATCGAGTGGCTCTTACCGGTACCGATAACAAAATCATCTGGATTTTTATGCTGCATCATAAGATAGGTTGCTTCCATATATTCTGGAGCGTAACCCCAATCTCTTCTGGCTTCAAGATTTCCTAAATATATTTTTTTATCCAAACCAGCTTTTATCCTGGTGATACCTCGTGTTATCTTTCTGGTAACAAAAGTCTCTCCTCGTCTAGGACTCTCATGATTGAACAAAATTCCATTAACAGCAAAAATCCCGTAAGCTTCCCGATAAAGCTTGGTTATATGAAAAGCAAAGACTTTAGCAGATCCATATGGGCTACGTGGATGAAAAGGGGTTTTCTCATGTTGAGGAGGGAGAGCCGCACCAAACATTTCACTGGAACTTGCTTGATAGAATTTAATCTTTTTTCCAGACTCTTTCTCGAGGTCTCTTATGGTTTCAAGTATTCTAAGTGTCCCTAAGGCAGTGATATTGGCAGTGTATTCCGGAATATCAAAAGATACTCTGACGTGTGATTGAGCTCCCATATTATATATTTCATCCGGTTTAACGGAAAAAATAATTTTTCTTATATTCTCTGCATCTGCCAAATCACCATAGTGGAGTATTAATTTTCTGTTTTTCTCATGAGGGTCCTGATAGAGGTGGCTAAGCCTAGAAGTATTGAAACTGGAAGACCGGCGAATAATACCGTGCACTTCGTAACCTTTTTCAAGGAGCAATTCAGTCAAATAAGAGCCATCTTGACCAGTGATGCCTGTTATCAGTGCCTTTTTCATGAGACAACCTTAGCATATTTGTCTCTTTGTGTTAATATAGGATTTATGTCCAACAATCACCTACGTTATATTATTTTAACTGGTTTATTTGTCATACCGTTTGTTCCATTTGTTGTCGCCTCTTCGCTTTTTTTCCCCTTTATTACCGGCAAAGCTTTTGTTTTCAGACTCATAGTTGAAATAATTTTTGCTACTTGGTTGGTTCTTGCCATAAGAGATGAATCATACCGCCCAAAATTTTCTTGGATATTAGGGGCTTTAGTTACATTTCTTGTGGTTATGGGTGTGGCTGATTTTTTTGGTGTAAATTCTTTCAAAGCTTTCTGGAGCAATTACGAAAGAATGGAAGGGTATATAACTCTTTTGCACCTCGGAGCTCTTTTCTTTGTGATGGGGTCAATGCTGAAAACTCAAGAGGTATGGAACAAACTTTTGGCTACCAGTCTTGGCGCCTCGGTCATAATGGCGATTTATTCTTTTCTTCAAATTGCCGGCAAGGTCACCATCAATCAAGGCGGAGTGAGAGTAGATGGCACCTTAGGCAATGCCTCTTATCTTGGCATTTATATGGTTTTCCATATCTTTTTCGCTTTGCTTCTTTTCGTCAGATTTAATAAAGACAAATGGAAAAAGATTTTACTTGCAGTCGTTGCTTTAATGAATCTAGTCGTCTTATATTTTACAGCAACCAGAGGAGCTATACTGGGTCTTATCGGAGGAATTTTAGTAACTTTTATATATCTTTTATTTAAATCAGAAAAAGGAGATAAGATAAGAAAAGTTGCCTTGATTGGGATTGTCGGCCTTATCATCTTTATAGGTTTATTTATTGCACTTAAAAATACTTCTTTTGTTCAAAGGAGCCCGGTACTTAGCAGGTTTGCTTCTCTTTCCTTTTCCGAGCTTGAAACTCAGGGTAGATATTTCGTCTGGCCGATGGCTTGGAAAGGATTTATAGAAAAACCTGTGTTGGGCTGGGGACAAGAAGGATTCAATTTTGTATTCAATAAGTATTATGACCCACGAATGTATAATCAAGAACCTTGGTTTGACCGTGCTCATAGCACTCCTCTTGATTGGCTTATTGCCGGCGGAGCGTTAGGTTTGCTTGCTTACGCTTCTATCTTTTTAGCTTTGCTTTTTTATATTTTTAGATCCAAAGGTGAAAATTTGTCTAAAAATGAAAAAGCCATAATGCTCGGGTTAATCTCCGCTTACGTTTTTAATAATCTTTTTGTCTTTGACCAGATAAGTAGCTACATATTATTTTTCACTGTTATTGCCTATATTCATTCCCATTCTCCAGAAACAAATCTATCCTTGTGGGATAAAATTTCCATAAGAATTAGGAAAATATTTGAGAATGATGCAATGAAGCCCGTCATAGAAGCATCAACACTTATTTTGACGGCAGCTGTTATATATTTTGTTATTTATTTGCCGTGGCAACAAAACAAAAACCTTCTTGCTGTCTTAAAATTAGATAGTGCAGGGACTTTGGAGGCTATAGAAGTTTATACTAAACCACTTGCTGGTTATGGTATGGGCTTTTCAGAGAGTTTAGAGCACATATCGCAAACGGCTATGGGTATTGCTGCAAATTCAAATGCAAGCACCGAATTAAAACAGCAAGTCTTTAATCTTATAGATAAATCTTTCGTAAAACAATTGCAAGTTGACCCAGACGATGCTCGCTACAAACTTTTCTATGGAATTTTTCTTTCAAGATTTGGCTGGTATGGTAGAGCTGTGGAGCAACTTACCGATGCCCAGAAACTTTCTCCTAAGAAACAACAGATATATTTTGAACTTGTTAACAATCTTTTATTCGATGGTAAGACCGATGCAGCTCTGCAGGATGCCAAGATAGCCTACGAACTTGATCTGTCATATAATCAAACCAAACTTCTGTACGGTCTGGTCCTCCTTGCTTCTGGTGAGAAAACTCTCTCAGACCAAATTTTAGAAGGAGTATTAGAATCCGATATCATCTTCAATGATGGATACTTGAATATACTCTTGGCTCTTAAAAAATATGACCAGATAATTGCAGTGGCAAAAAGACGGATTGAACTTGACCCGGAGAATTTCCAACACAGTATTACTCTCACCGCGGCCTATCTTCAGGTGGGAAATAGGGCAGATGCCATACAGACATTGGAAAATATGATAAAATTGGAGCCTTCATTTAAAGATCAAGGAGAGTACTACATAAATCAAATAAAAGCGGGCAAAAATCCATAACTTTATTTATACACAGTTTGCCAGTTTAAAATTTGCAATTAGTCTTGGTTTGTGATATACTTGCAAGGTGAGTGCGGGAAAGCAATTTTCAGCACAAATATGTCTACGAAAGTGCCACCGAAGGGTGGTATTTTCGTTTTTATTTTGTTTGATATAATGGGTGTGTGTTGTGGCGCGGGCGGCGGTTCGCACTCACATAGACATTTGTTTTGGAGATAGCTCCCGCCGTCCACGCCACAACATACTCTTATAAATATAAAGGAAAAATCCCTTAAGTAGTTATGGTATTATAGGGTCTATTATGTCGTTTTTGAACAAAATATTCGGAGACCAAAGCAGACGTTATATAAAGGAAATATCACCTTTAGTTCCAAAAATAAATGGTTTTGAAGAAATTATTTCTAAATTATCCAATGAAGAGCTGAAAGGGAAAGCAGTTGAATTCAAAGAAAGACTCTCAAGAGGGGGAACATTGGAAGATATTTTGCCGGAAGCTTTTGCTTGCGTACGCGAAGCATCTAAAAGAACATCGGGGGAAAGACATTTTGATGTTCAACTTTTGGGAGGCATAATTATGCACAGAGGAGGTATCGCTGAAATGCGTACGGGAGAAGGTAAAACTTTGGTGGCAACACTCCCAGCTTATCTCAATGCTTTGGAGGGCAAAGGGGTACATGTGGTTACAGTCAATGATTATCTCTCTCGCCGCGATACTGCTTGGATGGGGCAGATTTATGATGCTCTTGGATTAAAAGTGGGCGTCATTGCTCATGAGTCTTCTTTTATTTATGACTCGGAGCATACCGACAAAGACAAAGAAAGAGACGAGAAGGGTTCTTTCCATATCGTTCATGAATTTTTAAAACCTTGCAGTCGAGTACAGGCATATGAAGCCGATATTACTTATGGCACCAATAGCGAATTTGGCTTTGATTACCTACGTGACAACCTTGAATATAAATACGAAAGTGTCAGGCAAAAAAGACACCATTTTGCCATTGTAGACGAAATAGATTCTATATTAATAGACGAAGCCAGGACTCCGCTTATTATTTCCGCACCTACTACAGATTCTGATTCTTACTATAAGAAGTTTTCCGCGGTAGCTGACAAATTAACAGAAAACGATCATTATACCGTTGATGAAAAAATGCATGCTGTGCTTTTGACTGATGAAGGTATTAGCAAAGCGGAAGAAATATTGGGTCTGCAAAATATTTATGCGGAAGGGGGTATAAAACTTGTCCATCACCTGGAAACCGCGGTCAAAGCCAAAACTTTATATCACAAAGATAAAGATTATGTAGTTAAGGAAGACGAAATAGTCATCGTTGATTCTTATACTGGCAGACTCCAGCCCGGTAGGCGTTGGTCTGAAGGTTTGCACCAAGCTATTGAAGCCAAAGAAAATGTAAGCATTCAAAAAGAAAGCCGCACTTTTGCTTCAATTACATACCAAAATTATTTTAGAATGTATGAAAAACTCTCCGGTATGACCGGTACGGCCATTACTTCTTCCGAGGAATTCTACAAGGTTTATGGACTTAACACTGTCGCCATCCCTACTAATAAACCTTCCGGAAGGACCGATAAAAATGATTTAATTTTCCAGACGGAAAACGGCAAACTTTTAGCTATCGCTCGAAAAATAAAAGAGCTTCAAAAAAACGGTCAGCCAGTGCTTATTGGTACTATTTCAATTGAAAAAAATGAATTACTGGGGGAATACTTAAAGAGAGAAGGGGTAAGTTTTGAAATGCTAAATGCTAAAAATCATGAGAGAGAAGGGGAGATTATCGCTCAGGCCGGTAGAATGGGCGTAGTGACAGTAGCGACCAACATGGCAGGCCGTGGAGTGGACATAAAACTGGGGGGAGCAACTTTCCAAAAAGAAGCTTATGATAAAGTTAAAAGTTTAGGAGGTCTTTTTGTTTTGGGAACAGAAAGGCATGATGCTAGGCGCATAGACGATCAACTTCGCGGGAGATCAGGCCGCCAAGGCGATCCGGGGGAAACACAATTTTTTGTTTCAATGGAGGATCATATTATGAGAGTTTTTGCTTCAGATATGGTAAAAAATATGATGGGTCGGATGGGTATCCCAGAGGATGAACCGATCGAAAATAGGCTTATTACCAAATCTTTGGAAAGCGCTCAGGAAAAGATAGAAGGTCTTAACTTTGATGCTCGTAAACATATCTTGGAGTATGATGATGTTTTGAATTTCCAGAGGAAGACTTTTTATGAAAGAAGAAGGAATATTTTAGAGGGTGATCAAAAAATCATTTTAGATTATCTTGAAAAAATATCTGAAGATGCTACTTCTGAAATTAAAGAAGCGATTTCTAATAAGAGATTAGCACTTGGAGAGGAAAATTTTATAAAAACTTTAAAAGAACTTAGTCTCCAGACTTTTGATATGTTTTGGGTAGAACATTTGGAAGTGATGGATTATCTGCGAGGTAGTGTCAATCTTCGTGCTTACGGCCAGAGAGATCCGCTGGTTGAATATAAAAAAGAAGGTCTAAAACTTTTTAAAGAAATGGAAGAATCAATCGAGAATGCTATTTTGGGAAATATTGCTCGTGTAAATGAAGCGGTAGCTGACCTTTCAGCCCAAAGGGATATAGAAAACCAAGCTCTTAAGATAACCGGTGTTACAAACTCCCAAAACATTGGAAGCACTCCAAACCAAAATAAAGACATCGGTCGCAACGACCCTTGTTGGTGTGGTTCAGGTAAAAAGTTTAAGAAGTGCCATGGCAAAAATGTTTAATTTCTATTAAACTGAAAGTGTATGGATATAAGGATTATCAGAGAAAAGATAACAAAATCAGAATTGGAAGAATTAGCCAAAGAGTTTTATGTTGAAATGATCAAAGGGGTGGCCGATATTGAAAGGGGTACCATTGCTTTGGGTGGAGAATGGCACATGGACGCAAACCAGGTCTTAATAGAAGACGGGTCAAATCAAGAAAACTTGTGGGGGTTTAACATTTATCTAAATAAATCAAGAAAAGAAATGCTAGAATATAATTCCCTTATAAACATCAAGCCTAGACAAGGAAATAGAAATATGGAGATTGAAAATGAAGAAATAAAGAAAAAAATTCTTGAAATAGTAAATAATTTAGTTGAATAATATGCAAAAAAATACCCAAGAAAAACCTATATATTTTTATGTTGCTAATTTGGGAAGTGAAGTTCAGAGAATGTTTGTTTGGAAGGAAAAAGGAGACAAAGAAGCAACGCAAAATGCTTATAAAAGAGCAATTTCTATAATTGAAAGAATAAAAAGTTTTGGTAATAAAAGTGCAAATACTGAAATGGATATTTTACAAAGATCTCTTGTAGAATTGATTTCGGGTGGCAAGGAATCTATTTTAGATCGTAATCAAATATCTTTGTATTTTAACCCTTTTGCTTTAAGGGTTATGAATAATTTGTAGTGTCATGAAAGATAATATGATTAAATTAGGAAGATATAAACATTTTAAGGGAGATGTGATGAAAGTGATTGGAACAGGATTGCATAGCGAAAACCTAGAAGAATTTGTTGTTTATAAGCATGTTACCGGTAAACGGAAAGGGGAGAAACATTTTTGGGTACGACCTATTAAAATGTTCTTAGAAAAAGTTGAAAAAGACGGAAAGAAAATCCCAAGATTTGAATATATCGGTAAATAATACGTTAAGCACTGTGATATAATTTAGGTTTATGGGTATTTTAAATTTAGATATTGTTGCACTTGTTAAAGTTATTGGTTATCTGGGAATTTTTGGCATTATTTTTGCCGAATCTGGAGTCCTTTTTGGTTTATTTTTACCGGGAGACAGCCTCCTTTTAACCTCGGGTCTTTTGGCTTCCCAGGGTTTATTTAATATATACTGGCTGGTTTTTGTGGTTGCTTCGGCTGCCATACTTGGAGACAACACTGGCTATTGGTTTGGCTCAAAAATTGGCCATAAAATATTTACCAAAGAAAATTCATTATTTTTTAACAAAAAATATTTGGAAAGAACCAAAGAATATTATGAAAAATATGGGCCAATGACCGTGGTTATCGGGCGTTTTATACCGATTGTCAGGACTTTCGCCCCCATTCTAGCTGGAGTGGGGGAAATGAATTATAGGACATTTTTGTCTTATAACGTAATAGGAGCTTTCCTTTGGGCAGTTGGCCTCTCTCTCTTGGGTTTTTTCTTAGGCTCAGTTATTCCTGGAATTGAAAAATACATTTTACCGATAATCATCTTTATTATTTTCCTATCAATTCTACCTGTACTTTTCAACTTAAAATCTAAAAAATAACCTAGTTTTCCACTCATTTTGACTCGGATGGTTTTTATTGTGTTAAAATGTGATAGCAGACTAGAGGGATAAAATAAAAATTTATCCTATTGTTTCTGCGTATAATGTCCAAAAAAACAATACAAATTTCATTTTTTGCCGTAATTACGGCTGGTCTTTTTGTACTTTTATTTTTTATACTCAAATCTTATCTTGGTGTAATATTTATTTCCGGAATATTTGCGGTCGTTTTTTATCCTGTATACGAAAAATTAGTAAATGAATTTAACGGAAGAAAGAATTTAGCCGCTTTTGCCACGACCTTCCTCATCCTTATATTTGTTATTATTCCTGTTATTATAATGTCTGCTTTTCTATTAAGGGAAGCTGTCGGCTTATATAATTCAATAGCTCTTGGTGGAGGATCTCAAAATTTTATATCTCAAGTTGATGCACTTGTTCAAAAAATAGGTTCCTTGTTTCCATCCGGGGTAATAGACTCCCAAATCAACTTAGAATTGTATGTTCAAGGGGCTTTAGATTGGATAATAGGGCACTTTGGTTCTATTTTCATCACTGTTTTTGGAGGTATTTTCAATTTTATACTGATGCTTATTTCCACTCACTATCTTTTTATTTTTGGAGATAAGATTAAAGAAGGCCTCATCGCTTGGAGCCCTTTACCTGATAAATACGATGAAGAATTTATACAAACTTTAAAATCTTCAATCAATGCCGTACTACATGGGCGTATTTTAGTTTCTATTACTCAAGGCGTCTTTCTTGGGATTGGTCTTGCTATCTTTGGGGTTGGTTCTCCTGTGCTTTGGGGCTTTATGGGCGGTATAGCATCCCTTGTGCCTATATTAGGAGCCTCAATAATAACCATACCGGCCGTTATCTTCCTACTTCTTTCCCATAATGTTGGTGCAGGTATAGGGCTTCTTTTGTGGGGAGCCATTGTCGTTGGTCTGATTGATAATGTTATCTCAGTGATTTTCCTGAAAAATAAAATAATGGTCCATCCACTTATTATACTTTTTTCAATTTTTGGCGGGGTTGAGATGTTTGGTGTAATTGGGTTTTTGATTGGTCCTGTGGTTGTGAGTGCATTCATTGCTCTCATGAAAATTTATCCTTTTATCATGTCTTATAAAAATGAATCTGTTATCTGACAAATAAATTAAAATAAAGTGGCTAGTTTTAAATTACCAAGTGTCCTGATGTTTGGGTGGGAATTTCCGCCATTCAATAGCGGAGGTCTTGGTGTTGCTTGCGAAGGCCTCTCCAAAGCTCTCTCTTCAAGTGGAATTCCATTGACTTTTGTTTTGCCTTTTAAAATTCCTATTTCTGTTCCTTGGTGTAAATTTGTGTTTGCCGATGAATCATCCGATTTAATGAATGATATCCAAATAAGAAGCTTATTTTCCGGCTATCTTAGCCACTCTGATTCTTTTCCATCCCAAAAGTACGGTTTACCAGCTTTTGTGTCCGGAGAAATAATAGAAAGAGTGAGGTCTTATGCTTTAAAGGCAGGTGGTATTGCCAAGAAAAATAGACACTCTGTCATTCATGTTCATGACTGGCTTACATATCCGGCTGGTATTGCTGCTAAAGAGGTTTCCGGTAGGCCTCTTGTCGCTCATATTCACGCCACCGAATTTGATAGAAGCGGCGGTGATAATGTGAATAGTGATATCTACAATATTGAGCTTGAAGGTTTCCGACAAGCTGATGCTATAGTTGCAGTTTCTGAGCGCACCAAAAAGAAAGTGGTTAGCAAATATGGTATTCCAGCTGAAAAAGTAAAAGTGGTTTATAACGGGATTGAATTTAAAAACAATTCGGCAATAATTGAGCGTAATCTGGATTGTCTAAAACAAAATGGAAACAAAATAGTACTCTTTGTTGGTCGTATAACTTTACAAAAAGGCCCGGATTATTTTGTATCTATGGCTGAAAAGGTTCTTTCACACGAACCGAACACTTTTTTTGTAGTATCTGGTAGTGGCGACACTGAAGGACAAATGATAAGGATGGTAGCAAATAAGGGACTATCTTCAAAATTTATTTTCTGCGGATTTTTAAGGGATCAGGAATTGGACAGGGTTTATAAGGCTGCTGATATCTTTGTGATGCCGTCAGTCTCCGAACCTTTCGGTCTAGTGCCTCTTGAAGCTATGATTTCGGGAGTGCCAGTGCTTGTTTCTAAAGAATCTGGAGTAAGTGAAATATTGTCTTCTGCTCTAAAGTCTCATTTTTGGGACACAGACGATATGGCGGACAAAGTGATAAGCGTTTTACGCCATAGTAAACTGCAAAATAATCTTTCTGCTCACGGCAACCAAGAAGTAAAAGCAATCCACTGGAAAAAGGCGGCGGATTCTTTGATTTCATTATATAATTCCTTAGACAATGCCTTCAGTATGTTTTTACTTCCAGGTTCATCAGCCACTGCGAGTGCGCAAGTACCGTATCTTTGATGTTGGCCAAAACAGCTCCTATTTTAACGATGAAAGCGGTACCAGTTTGGACAATAGGGCTATAATAAAAAAAGTAGCAGGCAAATGTTATCTTCCGGCTAATGCAGTCCTCCTTCAAAATATAAAAAACAATCCGGAATTTAAAGCGAGCTTTTCTATTTCCGGCTTGGCATTGGAGCAGTTTGAAAAACATGCTCCGGAAGTGATTGATTCTTTTAAGGTACTGGTTGATACCGGCAATGTTGAGCTTCTGTCAGAAACTTATTATCACTCTCTGGCCTCTATTTATTCCGAAGAAGAATTTATAAATCAAGTTCTGCTTCATCGCAAAAAGGTTCAAGATCTTTTTGGAGTTATCCCTTCGGTTTTTCGTAATACCGAGCTTATCTATTCAAACCAGATAGCCAAAATGGCGGAGAAAATGGGCTACCGTGGTATTTTAGCCGAAGGAGCCGACCATATTTTAGGTTGGCGAAGCCCCACTTTTGTTTATAAGCCGATAGGTACTGAAAAAATAAAACTTTTGCTCAAGCATTATCGCCTTTCCGATGATATTGCTTTTCGTTTCAGCCAAAGAAGTTGGGAAGGGTGGCCGCTCACTGCTCCAAAATTCGCTGATTGGGTTTCGTCACATAATGGCAATGCCAATACCATAAATTTATTTATGGATTACGAAACATTCGGCGAACATCAATGGGAAGATACCGGTATATTTGAATTCTTAAAATACTTGCCGGCTGAAATTTTAAAAAATCCGGACAACAATTTTATCACTCCATCAGAAGCGATTGACCGTTATGAAGCGAAAGGGGAACTCGATGTCCCTCATCATGTTTCTTGGGCTGATACCGAACGGGACTTGTCAGCTTGGATATCAAACGATTTGCAGAGAGAAGCTCTGGATACTCTTTATGCCTTGGGCAAGGAAATAATACATGTTGATGACCCTATTCTCATTGAAGATTGGCGAAAACTGCAGACTTCAGACCACTTCTATTATATGTGCACCAAATGGTGGAATGACGGCGATGTCCATAAATATTTCTCGCCTTACGAATCTCCTTATGAAGCTTTCATAGCTTATATGAACGTCATGCAGGATATGCGTTTGCGTCTCTCCGATGCCAAGAAAAGACAGGAACACGAAGTTTTTCTACATAAAGTAAAACCCCTAAGATTTAGTGAAGTGTAATTAAATTGTGATAAAATATTGATATGGCACGCTCAATGGTTTTGGGTAATGGCAACATAATGGTCTGTCTTGATAAATTCGGACAGGTCAGGGATTTTTATTTTCCTTATGTGGGGCAGGAAAATCATATAGGACCAAATCAAGTACATAAGATTGGTGTTTTTGTTGACGGAATAATGAGTTGGATTGACAATGGAGAATGGAATATAGATCTAAAATATAAGAGGAATTCTATGGTATCAAAAATGGAAGCTCTTAATGAAAGAGCTAAAATTTCCATAGAAACAAGTGATATAGTCTACAATGAAAAAAATATTTTCTTGAGAAAGGTTATTCTGACCAATAAAGACCAAAAGACGCGCAATATAAAAATTTTCTTAAATCAGCAGTTTAAAATAGGGGACACCAATCATGCTGATACCGCTTATTTCTCAAGCACCATTGAGTCTATCATTCATTATAAAGGCAGGAGAGTGTTTCTTACTGGTGGTTTGTTAGACAACAAGCCTTTTGATGATTACAGTATCGGTTTTTGCGGCATAGAAGGTAAGGAAGGCACTTGGAAAGATGCCGAAGACGGCAATTTATCAAAAAATTCTATCGAACACGGGGTAGTAGATTCGGTAATAAGTTGGGGCAAAGATATTCCTGGAAATAATTCAGTTACTTTATATTATTGGGTGGCGGTAGGCGAAACTTATAAAGAAGTATGTGGGCTTCTTGAGTATATCTTTGGAAAAACTCCGGAGCATTTGATTGAATCAACCACAAATTTCTGGCAGGCATGGCTCAATCAAGTTCCTATCTCATTTGAGGGATTATCAGAAAAAGCTAAAAATTTGTTTTATGATTCGCTTTTGGTAATGAGAGCCCATACAGATGACCGAGGTGGTATTTTGGCTTCGGCTGATTCTGGCAATGTCCAATATGGAGGAGATACTTATGGGTATATTTGGCCAAGGGATGCCTGCTTTACCGCTTGGAGTTTTGATATGGCTGGTTTTTATGATGACTCAAAAAAGTTTTATATCTTTATCAGTGATGTTTTAACTGAAGAAGGTTATGTTTTACATAAATATCAACCTGACCACTCTTTGGGGAGCTCATGGCATCCTTGGGTTAAGGACGGCAAACGTCAGCTTGCCATCCAAGAGGATGAGACAGCAATCCTTTTGGTTGGCCTTTGGGAGCATTATATAAGGGCCAGAGATTTGGAGTTTATAGAGAGTATTTATAATATCTTTATCAAAAAAGCAGCTGATTTTATAATTCGTTACCGGGATATGCATACCGGCCTACCGTTGCTTAGTTATGATTTGTGGGAGGAAAAATATACTGTCTCTCCATTTACCGCTTCGGTAGTTTATGGCGGTCTTATGGCAGCTGGGAATTTTGCCAAGACTTTAGGTAAAGAGGATGACTGCGCCAAATTTTATTCGGAAGCGGAAATTTTGCGTAAATCAATAATGATTTATCTTTGGGATGAAGAAGGGAAATATTTTTTCAAACTGGTTGGCGATAAACTTGAAAAAGATGTAAATCTTGATGCTAGCAGTTTTTACGGTCCGTTCCGTTTTGGTGTGGTATCGGCTGATGATCCCAGGATGAAAGAAGGATTTAAGATTTTACAATCTCGATTAGGAAGGGGTATTAGTATTGGCGGTTTTGCTCGCTATGAAAGTGATACTTATTGCCATGTTCCAGGTGACTCTACCGGCAACCCATGGGTCATTACATCTTTATGGTTTATTCAATACAAAATAGCGACAGCTGTTTCTATAATAGAACTTAAAAAAATAGCCTCCGACATAGAATGGGTGGTCAAATTCGCAAAATCAGGTATGTTATCCGAACAACTTAATCCTTACACAGGCGAGTTTTTGTCCGCCATGCCGCTTGTTTGGAGTCACGCCGAGTTTGTTCATACAGTTATTGAATATAATAAAAAAATAAAATCTTTCAACAATTCCAAAATCTGATAGAATGTTTCCATGGAATATAAACCCACTATAGGGCTTGAAATTCATGCGGAATTAAAGACTAGGACAAAAATGTTTTGTTCTTGTAAGAATGATATGGACGAAAAAAGGCCGAATGTGAATATTTGTCCTATTTGTCTGGGGCATCCAGGAACTTTACCCGTTATAAATAAAGAGGCGGTAAAACATGTTTTGAAAGTCGGGTTATCGGTAGGAGGGAAAATGGCCGATTTTTCAGAATTTGATCGCAAAAACTATTTTTACCCGGATATACCAAAAGGTTACCAAATAAGCCAATATAAGCATCCGCTTGTATCAGGGGGGGAACTTTTAGGAGTTAAAATAACAAGGATTCATCTAGAGGAGGATACAGCAAAGTCGAGTCATGTCGAAGATCCTGAACTAAGCGAAGGAAGAGACGACAACCATGCCTCGCCCACAGATGGGTATAGTCTTGTTGATTTCAACAGAGCTGGGGTGCCGCTTATGGAACTTGTAACCGAGCCAGTCATGCATTCATCTGTCGAAGTTGTTAAATTTGGCGAAGAATTGCGACTTCTTTTGCAGTATTTAGGGGTGGCGGAAGCCAATATGGAGAAGGGAGAGATGAGACTCGAAGCCAACATTTCCTTAAGTAAAAATGACAAATTTGGTACTAAAGTAGAAGTGAAAAATCTCAACTCTTTCCGTTCTGCCGAAAGGGCTGTAGAGTATGAAATTAAGAGACAGACTAAGCTTTTGGAAGAAGGAGAAAAAGTAAGTCAGGAAACGAGAGGTTGGGATGAGAAGAAACAAACCACTTTTTCTCAAAGGTCCAAAGAGGACTCTCATGATTATCGATATTTCCCTGACCCGGACCTGCCAAAACTCGTATTGAGTGAAATAAAAGACCTTAGTGGAGAAACTTTAAGCAAGGAAATAAATGAAACTCCGGAGGAAAAAAGAGAAAGATTTAAAAAAGATTACAATATAAAAGATAGCGATATTGATTTCTATGTTTCAAATCTGAAACTAGGGGCATTCTTTGAGAAGACCGCTCTCTCTGTGTCGGAGGAAAAAAATTTTCAATTGTTATCGAATTATATAGTAAGCGATCTGACCAGTTTAGGAGAGAAGGCTTTTGGTGTAAATCCGGAGTCAATGGCTTCAATAATTAAAATGATAACTTCTGGCGAGTTGTCATCTTGGGGGGCAAAAAATGTTCTTCAAATCTTAGCCCACGAAGGAGGAGACCCATATATCATTGCCGAGAAAGGGGGTTTTATCCAAAAAAACGATGAGGCGGAGCTTACTTTAGTAGTGAAGAATGTCGTAACTCAAAATCAGAAAGTAGTTAATGAATACAAGTCTGGTAAATTATCGGCCTTACAATTTTTAGTCGGGCAATGCATGAAAGCTACGGGTGGCTCGGCAAATCCAAGTGTTTTAAAAGATCTCATTTTGAAAATCATTTGAGCTCTCTTTGGCAGTGCTAGTGGTTACAAAATCCTTATATTTTGCTTGGTCTTTGAACTGTTTTAGGATTATTTTAGTGGAGAGAAAACTACCCCATCTGTTTGAACCTATATAATCCTGATAACTTGAGTATGGGTACTTATCATATGTGTTTTCCCAAGCCTTAATTTCTTTTGGATTCTTGTGAATATAAGAGGAAAGATGTAGTAATTGAATATTATTTTTTATATGTACCGCTTTAAAAGGCCCTTCAAAGATGTGGCCTTTTTTGTGGTATTTAGCGTTAAAATATTTACCATAGGCGGTAAGAATTCTGTGCATATAAACAGACAATATACCATCATCCAAATTTTGGACCAGAAGATGAAAGTGATTTGGCATCAGGGCGAAGGTAACAAGTTCAATGTTTCTCTTTTTGATTATTTCACTAATTTTGTCTTCCTTAGTGCTGAAAGTTCCATTCTTGATGAACCCTCCTGTATACCAAGATACATTGTGCATCCTGATAGGGGATTGGAAGTGGGTGATTAAAAATATAAATCTTGCTTTATCATGGTCATCAATAAATATTTTTTCTTTCTTAGAACCTCTGTTGAATATATGATAGTGTTCATTTGGTGCAAAATTTTCGTATCTCATGATATTTTAGTGTAGCAAAGATCAAAAATTACACTATTTTTGTTTGTGGATAACTATTAAACGCTCAGCGTTTAATATTAGATGCTGAGCGTTTAGTATAGTATTTAGTAGTGTTATATTGTATAATCAGTGTGTGGTGTATCGATGAAATGGTGATGAAATGGTACCAAAGCTATAAAATTTTTGAATGATTTTTTGATAAGTTAGTACAAATTAGAACTAGTGATATGTAATTTATTGGGGAAATATAGATCATAAAAATGAAGTGATATTAAACAATGTTAGTTGGAATTAAGTCAAAAGTTATGGTGATATTTTCTAAATTGATAACATAAGATAGTAGGGGATAAGTCAATTATTTTTGCACTAAAAACATTTTTTCAAGTTGGAAGGTTTAGGTATGTTTTTTGGTATATAAAGATAAAATAGATATAACCTAAAGGCTTGTTCTTTTATAAAATTTTTTAAACATTATTAACCTTATTTTTAGATTTCTTCTAGATGCTGGACAGCTAGCTTACGAATCTCGTTCTTTTTCTTTTTTACAATGAAAATATTACTCTCAATCATTTCTAATACTTTGTCAATATCCTCTAATTTATAGACCCTATAGTTATTAAATGGGTGACGGTGAGCTTTGAGCTTCCCGGACTTGTCCCAATTCCTAAGAGTGATCTTGGACATACCTAATATATTGGAAGCATCTTTTATAGTTATATACTTGTTCATGTTATTTATTATTTAAAATTATACATTATAAAACCTATATAAACATTATAGTATAGATATATATAAATAGGAAAGTATAGTAATGTGGATAACTTGGGTATTATAATCTAAAATATGATATTATAGATAAATCAGCATAGTATAGTTTTAAGTAGATAAACGAGATTTTCATTGTAATTAAGGGTAATTTGGGAGATCTATTGAATCGAGTTAGGTGAGTAAAGAGGTGATACTAAAATTTAGAAAATTTTTGTCTAAAAGTACTAAATTATAAATACTGTTTTATCCCCACTTTTTTAATTTATCTCGTCTATCCGAGATTGTATAATACCCTTAATGGATAAGGCTATTAACCTCCATGGCGAGAAATATATCTCGGCTAGACGAGCATCAGAAATAACTAAATATACAAGTGACTATATTGGTCAGCTTTGCCGTTCAAAAAAGATTGACGCAAAGTTAATCGGACGAAGTTGGTATGTCTCAAAGAAGGAGATCTTAAAGTATAAGAATTCTCAAAAATCTTCGGATATTGATCTTAGAGAATCTCCATCTGTTTTTACCAGAGATAATAAGAAAACTAAAAAAGTTATAAGTAAAGTCTTTAAACCTAGTACGTTTAGAGAATCAAGTGTATTTAAACCTAAATCTGAGGCGATAAAGATTAATTACATTAGGGACAATGAGCCACTTTTCCCAAAGGTAGTTAAAAAATTTGATTACGGAGGTGCAAAATATATTGCTTTAAAGAGTCTAGAGGAATCTTTGATTAGACCTAAAAAAACTTCGTTTATTGAAAGATTTGCTTTTAGTTCCGCTGTAGTTTCTTTTATTTTACTTTTTACCTTTGGTTTTGTTTTTGAAAAAGAAAATATTAGCAAACTCGTTCCTTCCAATTTTGGGAGTCATCTGAAAGAAGAAGTGTCTTTTTTGTATGGACCATATGCAAATGAATTTCAAAGTAACTATTTGAAATTTAAGAAGGATATTTTTAGTATAAATCAAGGTGGTAGTCAGCTCGCTTCTTCTTTATTTTCTGCTCAAGGGTGGCGATCTACTTCTGATTGGCTGAAAAATATTGGTTATAAAATTGTAGAACCTTGGCTACAAAAAAATACACCCGTTTTGGTCAATGAAAATAATAATTCATCCCAATCTTCTTCTACAATAGGGGAAGGTATAGCCAGAACGGTTTTCGTTGCTGGTTCTAGCAAAGAATATGTAGATTTAAAAATAGATGAACTCAAAAAATATTTTCTAGCTTTACCTTTTATTTCGGCATCAGCTCCAAATGTAAATCGCTATTATATTACTAATCAAAATGACAGAATTGTTGATTTGATATCCAGAAGTTCAAGTAATTCAACTTCTGGCACCGTCACATCCATAGCCACCAACAATGGATTAACAGGAGGGACCATCACCACTTCAGGAACTATCGGTCTCAATGTGGCCGGTCTCTCAACCAACGGTCTCATCACATGGGACGGTTCAAACCTTTTCGCAACAGGCACTCCTCAACTGACTGTCGGAAATCTCTTGGCCACATCAACCACCGCCACTTCCCAAATCTGGGGCAATGTCGGTATATCCACTTCCACTCCATGGGCTCAATTTGCAATCAATCCAATCGCCGGACAAGCTTCCAATCAATTTGTTGTCGGTTCATCAACCGCCACATCCTTCATCATCAACAATGCGGGTAATGTTGGTATCGGCACCACAACACCGGGAACTTTGCTTTCTCTCGGCAACAGTGGAACAGATTACGTAA
>MHWS01000023.1 GCA_001824215.1 Candidatus Zambryskibacteria bacterium RIFCSPLOWO2_12_FULL_39_16
AACTGACCCAAAGTTTCCTTGCCCTATAACCAGAGGGTAACGGGTAGCAAAATCTTGAGCCATTTTTACCATCGAATCATATATAGCCACATCACCATGAGGATGATAGTTTCCCATTACTTCTCCGACTACTGCCGCTGATTTTCTGGTCTTGCCTTGAGAGGTTACTCCCATAGCATTCATCGCGTAGAGTATCCGGCGATGCACAGGCTTCATACCATCGCGCACGTCAGGCAAAGCTCTGTCGGTAATAACCGACATGGAATAGTCAATGAAAGATTTTTTCATTTCGCTCACGATAGAGCGCGAAACAACGCCTATGTGGGCGCTTTTGTTTTCTTCATTATTTGGCAGATTTTTCTCCTCTTTTTTAGCCATTTGATTTAGTGAAATCATGCCGAACGATATTTCGGCTGGAGTTCGGCTTAATTATAGCAAAACCAAGCTTTATATTCAAGCTTAATTTTAGATTTTAAAGGTTATTATTTCCTTTCATATACATCGATACCAGTAACGAAAGGCACAAAAACTGCGGATAGCGAGTCTGTAAAATTTTTGTATTGTTTCTCTATTTCACCAAAAGCAGTTTTGAAAGTCTCTTTTGTACTTTCAATAGGTGTTGGGACCGACTTTGCAAGAGCAACATTGGCAGTTTGATTTTTAGGAGCCATGTAACCGTTCCCAAAACTTAAGTATCCTTTGTAAAAAGCAAAGCTCACAAATATAAGCATAGTAAAGGTGACGGAAAGCCCCAAGGCCCATTTATTCCTGTGTTTTTCCGGTTTTTCCATTATTGAATTATATTTTTTTAACAACATAATTTAAAAATTATTGTTCGGAAAGAACAATGATTTCTCCTTCTTTACCTTCCAAATCTTTCTTCTTTATGGTCAGTTTTTCAATTGGCTTTACCCCCTCATCACCTCCTTCTTTTAAAAATGTCTTCAAAGATTTTTCATCAAAATTCATAGGAATAATTATAGAAGGCTCAAGAGAGACTGCAAATTTGTAAGCCTCCGCGGCATTTAATGTTCCATTTCCTCCGATTGGTACGAAAAGCATATCAATGTCATCTATACCCGCCTTGGTCTCGCTGGGAATTTCCGTATTACCCAGGGCTCCCAAAAAACACAAATTCATATTTTCAAAATTGACAGTATATATTGTATTGATATGTTCCGAGCCGCCATAACCCGAAGAACTAAATAATCCTTTTATAAAAACTCCCTGTATTTCATATTCACCCGGACCGTTTATTATAAAAGCTTGTTTTTCTCCCCGGTTCACTTGATCAACTCCATTCATATCAGGATGGTTTAAAGAAATAAGAGCAATATCGGCTCCAAAATTATTTGCCTTAAATTTGGACTTTTTTGATACAGGATCAAACGCCAAAATCGTATCTCCAAACTGAACTTTAAAAGATTGTACTCCTTGGTATGAGATAATCATGTTTAATATTTTAGCATAAAATCTGAAAAATAAAACTTGGCGGAGGAGGTGAGATTTGAACTCACGATACCCTTTCGAGTATGCCGGTTTTCGAAACCGGTGCCTTCAACCACTCAGCCACTCCTCCATAAATTTCGCTTCGCTCAAATGGAGGCCGCTTCGCGGACGTGGCTTCGTGTTTGCCACCTCGCTTCGCTCGGATGAAAATCAAAGAAGTTTGATTTTCATCCACTCATCACTCCTCCATATTCACTTACAAAATCTAACATTTTTTTGCATTATTATCAAAAAATGTTACTATTTTTAAGTCTGTTATTGGCCCTATCGTCTATCGGTTAGGACACAAGCTTTTCAAGCTTGGAAGCAGGGTTCGACTCCCTGTAGGGTCATGGGTTGAAAAAAGAGTCCGTGCAAGCGGCCTTTTTTCTTGCATGATCCTAAGCAAGCAAACTGCTTTGCTTGCGTCAGGGAGGCGAAAAGGTTCTCCGTTATGAATTGAAAAAATATTTTTCAATTCATCGGAAACCTGTACTGCTCCTGTAAGGAGAGACATTCCCTGTAGGGTCACAAAATGAAACTTCGGCAGGAGTGAGTGAAAAATGTGAACAAGTTTCGCACGCTCCGCGCGCGTGGTGATATAGATATTTTCTTACGCTCCACACGCCACTAAACTCTAAAAATGAATTCCGCTTTTGGCTCGCGTTGCTCGCCATTCCGGTCATGCGAAGCTCCAAGTATTCGCTTCTCACCTCGCCCTTCACCGCAAATCATCATACTTTCTTTTTGGCGGGGGTGTTTTTAAAATGGTATGAAGCGGTGGGGACGAAGGACAGCTTAAACATTAATCAAAATAAGAGCATTAACGAGTAATATCTCCTATTTCTTTATCAATGACATTTTCGGCATCCTCCAATTCTTCTTCAAATTGCTCCAAAAATTCAATTTCTTCTTTCGTGAGTTTTCTTTTTGATTCCGCCCTTTTTAATTTGGCAATATGTTCCCTTAAATCTTTGCGAAGAATATCAAAAGATTTTTTAACCGTGTCTTCTGCTTCACGGCTTTCTTTTTTCATACTTGAAATTATTGATAGATAGCGGCGCCATACATACGTCCCACTCAAAATAATACCCCCAAGCGCAAGAACGATAAGAATGGCCGCAGAGAGATAATTAAGAACGGTACTTGTCAAAGAATTGAGAAGGGCTGATTTAACGGCGATAGTGAGCGGCAATGTCTCATTGCTTTTCGCGCCACGTCCATCAGTTACTCGTGCGGTAAAAGTATAAACTCCTGTATCAATACGTTTGCCCAGGAAAAAGGCAAAATCTCCGGAGCTGTTACTTTGGGTATGTTCTTCAGATATAACTTTTTCATCTTGCTTAAAAACAATAGTTATATCTGAATCTGGATATGTTGTGCCACGAATTTTGATGCTATCTCCGGATTCAATCTCGTCTTGATAGTAGGTTATAATTGGTGATTCAATCGCCTCTATCGTAAAGTCAGCCGAAGCGTTTGTTGAGTTTCCCGCCCTGTCAATCGCTTTTACTATGACGGTGTGTGTGCCGGGGTATTGAGCCGGAAGCGAATATGGATTGGAGACAGCGAGAGGGGCAGTGCGTTCCGGACCTCCATTTCCCACTTTTATATCATAGTGGCTTATACCTGATTCGTTATCTATCGTATCAAACAAGATTATGGGCTCAGGATCAAAACTTTTTTCCCCATGCGGGAATGTAATTGAAAATGGCCTCGGTGGTGTCGTATCTATATTTACGCGATAACGATAGATATCACTCCATCCATTGGCAGTTTTTATCTGGAGAGAAAAATAATAAATGCCATCAGGCAGAGCATCAACTTTTTTCTTTGATATAGGTGGTGCATATTCTACTCTCGGCACACCATTAGAGGCGGTTCCTATAAGTGTCCTCACTCCAACTGCACCTTTTGGCAAATCCCACGAAAATTCCGGGGTATTATCTGAATACCATTTTGCTTGATCGGGATGGGTTTTGGAAGTGATTATAGAAACCCCAATTGGTTCATTGGTCTGCGGTTGTACTATAGGTTCAATCTTTGTACTACTTACAATATTTATAGTAGAACCTCTTTGGCTTGACAAAATATCAGTGCCCAGTCCGTCATTTTCTCTGACTGCGGAATTTGAAAAAATAATTGAGGCTGTGCCAACTTTTTTAGTTTTAAAAATAATTGATATTATATTACCGTTACCACCTTGAAAACCGGGATTGGGTACCCCCCCATTAAATGTCGCTTGCCCGATACTATTTGAAAAACTGGGGTTTTCTACCCACAAAGAAAAAATGGATGATTTATTGTCTAAAGAAACAACCTCAAGCAAATCTTTGGGGAAGCTTATGATGCTCTCTACATTATTTATAAATTTGCCGGAGGTATCTACGGAAATCTGAACATTTACTATATTTCCCACCGAAACTTCCGTTTGCGACGGTTTTATATATAAAGTAGCAGCCTCTGCTTTATCAAAAACAAATAAGAAAAAAAACAGAGATAAAATCAGTATATATTTTTTTCTTTTAAAAAAGATCATTTTTTATTTCTTTTTTTGAAAATTACAAAAAGAAGTATTGCGAATATAATTATTATAGCAATATTATTGAAATTAAAATAAGAATATTTAGGATTGTAGGTCTCTTTCTTAAAATTACCAGAGGCATCATAAGCAATCACTGTAACTTTGTTTGATTTATCCTGGTTCTGCAATACGTAAGTACCACTGCTACGGGTCGGTGGCAAATTTCCTTCTATAACTTCGTAATATCGGAGGCCGGATTGCTCATCTATAGTACTAAATGATAAAAATTTATTACCGTCAAAAACCGATCCATCTTGCCCGACAACAATCTCAAAAGATTTAGGAGGTGTTTTGTCTTCTGAAATCAAAATATCCCAGTCATTGATTGAGTTTGACCCGTCTTTCTTTGGTAAAATATCTAGAGTTAAATCTTTATTGTTTACACTATCTTTTGTGCCTTTGCCATCATTTAAATAAACGGATGTGTCTGTCGGATTCAATATAACTTGCCCAACTTTTTTGAGGTTCAAAACAATTTTAAACAAAGTTGCATTTTGAGATTTTAAACCAAGAGGGGTCCCACCAACGAAAGAAATGGTTTTGAGGTCCTCTGACAATGAAGGTTTGTTTGGCCACAAAGAAAAACTAGATTCTGATAAAATAATATCTTTTACCACGACAACATCTGGTAGATATGTTAGAGATACATTACCTTCAACGGTGTTTATTTCTTTATTTTCCGAATTAACTTTGACATCAACCAAAATTGTATCGCCAACAAAAAATTCAGTGCGCGCAGTTTCCAAATAAATAGTCGCGGCAAAAACAGAGTGCGGTAAAAATATTGCAATAATTATTATAATATTTATTTTGTTTTTAAGTAATTTTTTCATAATTATTTTTTCCATTGATATAGCAAGATTGAGAAATCTACTGAATTGACTTTGTTATCTTTGTTGATGTCAACACAGGGATTTTTAAACGGTGACAGTTTTTGCCAGAATGCGAGCAAGATGGAGAAATCTACTGAATTGACTTTGTTGTCATGATTAAAATCAGCCCCGTTGCAGGTTCCTGCTGGAATTGTTGGTATGATAACTGCTGTGCTGCCACCTCCACCACCTCCCCCGCCACCACCTCCACCACCGGGAGGAGTACCAGATTCAGCTATAAATTGTTCTGTTGCTGCCGCCCAGAGAGTTTCAGCCAAGGCTCGCGCCTTAATTTTGAACCAATAAGTTCCGGCTGTCGGCACTTCATCCAAAGTGAGCGACAGGTTTATAAAGCTTCCGGCATTTATATATGCAGTATCTGATCCAGAATCTACATCATCGTTTCCACCACACAAATTAGCTTCACTGCTTACAATACAGTACACATAGTAAAAGTCGCTCGCCGAAGTTCCCATGTTGTCAATTCTTACATTGGCAGTTATGGTCGGTATAATTTTGTCTGTAATTTCAATTATAGCAACGTCAGCTGGCGAGCTAGAAAGACTCCAATAGTCATTTACTTTAACCATCTCTCCATTAATGACGACAGAGACTTCAGTCTCCCAAACACCACCGACGGAGCTGCCGCCAATACTATAGCTATAACTGTAGGTTCCATCTGAGTCCTTAGTCATAACACCAGCTGGGACTTGGACCGTTCCGGCGGAGTCAGTAATAACCACTGTTGGCAGAGAATCAGCATCCGTCGGAACAGTCGCATGGTTTAGGACCTGCAATTTTGCTTTATAAGCGGTGTTGACCGTAGTTCCCCCAAAGTCGGACAGTGTCACCGTATATCCGC
>MHWS01000024.1:0-3875 GCA_001824215.1 Candidatus Zambryskibacteria bacterium RIFCSPLOWO2_12_FULL_39_16
CTTTAATGTCTGCCATTATCCTTTCGGTGATACTTCTTCTTGTTACAACATCTTTAAGCTTCTCCGGATTTTCCAGTCGTTTAGATATTTTAAATTCTGAATACAAAGAGAGGAGTTCTTCACTGGCTGAAGCTTGTGTAGATGCGGCAATTTTAAAACTTGCTGCGAGTCCTACTTATTCGGGTGGTCCGCCAGATGTAGATGTGGGAACAGACAAATGCACAATTGAGGTATTTAACCCCTCTTCAGACCCCATCATCATCAAAACAAAAGGAACATTTCAAAATGCTGTTACAAATCTAAGAATAACTATTGATAAAACCAGTCTTGCTATTCTTTCTTGGGAAGAATTGCCAAATTTTTAACAACAGTTTTGTAATAAGTCAACTTGCATAAACAAAAGTGAGTTGTATATTGAGAGCCGATATTATTAGAAAAATTATAAGTAAACAGAGGAAGAAGCCGTCCCTTAATGGACGTTGGGACGGCATGATTTCGCTAAATCACATGAAAAAACTAAGCAAAACAAGAGGGCCTGCCTCGACTTCCGCAAGGCAAGGCGGGTTCACTTTGATTGAAATATTGGTCGTTATAGGTATTATCGCTATTTTGGCTGCTATCGTCATCATAGCTATCAACCCAGCAAAGCAATTTGCTCAAGCTCGCAATACTCAACGTCAAGCTGGTGTCAACTCTATATTAAACGCTATCGGTCAACGTATGGCAGACAATAAAGGTAGATTTGATGGGTCGTTCACTATTGGAACTTCTACACCAGTGACATATGATTGTAGCGTACTTCCTACATCCTTAACACCTATATCTACAGTAGAAGGTACAAACGCTGGAGAGTTAGGATGTTTGGTCCCAACTTATATTTCTGCTCTACCTACTGATCCTGCATGGGCATTAGGTACAAATACATTATATGAGGTTGTTGTTGGGAAAGATTGTGCGGGAGCTGATAATCCTGGGAGAGTAACTGTGAATGCCCCATTAGCCGATAACGAGACAACTATTCCTGGAACTCCTGCAGTCTGCGTCACTCGGTAATTCATATTTCAGTTTAAAAAGTTAAACAAAAACCCTCTTTAAATAGCCTTTAGGAGGGTTTTTGGTTGTACACACTTTTCTTGACTTTCACGGATAGACGAGTATATTGGATACATAAACGCCCCAGCTAGCCGAAAGGTCCGCTGGGGTTTTGCGTTATTTAATGTTAGTATAAACCATATTATGGAGACGATACTATTTATTGATGGCGAAAATCTAAAGGGTAAAGTTAAGGACGTTTTTACACTATCCAAGAAAGACAAACCCATTTGGCACGAATATAATTTTAAAGATTTATTTGATAAAGTTCTTGAAGGAATCAAAATAAACCGAAAAATTTTTTATTTTGCTCGTATTAAAGAATATAAAGATAGTAAAGAAAAATCAAAACAGCTTATTGAAGAACAGCGACTGCTGAAAACACATCTTGAGAAACAAGGATTTGAAGTAATATTAAAAGGTAGAGTACGAGGACAAATAGAAAGTGGGAAAAATGGAAAGAAAGTCTTAGTATTCAGAGAAAAAGGTGTTGATGTAAAAATTGCAGTAGATATGGTCAGTTTATCTTGCGATAAAAAGATTAAAGAGATAATACTTTGCAGCTCTGATTCTGATCTTCAACCAGCAATTGAAGAGGTTAATAAAAGGAATGTAAGTTGCATTTATTTAGGTTTTGAAGTAAATCCAAATAAAGGAATCTCCTATAGCACCAAAAGAACTATTTTAATCAGAAATTCCGAAGTCCTTGAGTTTGAAAAAATTCAGAAAAATTTATTTTAAAATCTAACAAAACATAACCCTCCTTTAATAGCCTTTAGGAGGGTTTTTGTTATATACAGGATATTCACAAGATTTAAACCGATCTTTTTATTGATTTTTATTTGAATAAGGTGTTTATTATAACAAAGGTCGGAAAATATTTTTGGTGCTAATTATTAAGTTTATTATTAGTTAAATTAAAAGTGAAAGAAGTCGCACTCCAAAGGACGGTATCGTGCGACATGATTTCGCTAAATCATATGTTAAAAAGAATATTAGTTGGAGCAACTATCACCGCAACTATGTTTGGTGGTATGGCAAATGTAGCGTTTGCAGTTGGGTCGGGCGATGGTTCAGCGTCAGCTTGTGGCGCAGTCCACGGGGCGTTTGCCGATGTGAATGGTAATTTTGGTTTTCTAGGCGAAGTAGGCGGCACGCCGGGCTACCACAATGGAGCAGTCGGGCAAGAAGCGGGAGCAACGGGCTACAACAACTCAAACACAGGTTGCAATTCGTAAAACTAGCGCTCAAATAGATTTATTAAAATCTAACAAACAAAAATCCTCCGCATAAACGGAGGATTTTTGTTTGGTTGACAAAAAAATAAAGATATGTATTATTATCTACTACACAAGCATCCTCAGTGACAAAGGGGATTGCTTAGTGAAGGAGTTCTTTAAATGAAAATCAGGTTTTGCATGGCGATTTTGGTCGTCATCCTCTTTTGTGTCCCGGCTGCATTCGCAGCGAACAACTGTGCCACCATTCAAGGTGGCAATATCACCGACAGCGCCAGCAACTCCATCACCGTCGGCTACGACCAGTGGGGATACAACTATCAGGCGATGATGTTCAATGGCCTGTACGACAATTTTACGCGGCCAACCGTCCCCGTGACGACGGGCGATTCCCTCCAGATGAAGTGGAACGATGCATGGCTTTCTAACCAAGACTGTGATTCTGATGGTAAGCTCGACAGGCACTTCGGGTATTCCTCGTACCGAGGATCAGGAGCATGGCTGACAAATCATCAGTGGGGTACGTACGTGGACGGAGACGGAAAGACTCAGCGTTATACGTACTTCGTTAAGATTGTGGCGGCTCCGCTTGACGCTGTACTTGCTGGCGGAGTGTGGAAGACTGCTTCCGGTATTGATATCGGGCCGGCCATTTGGGGTGAGTTCGCTATCATTCAGGAAGTGTACACCGATTCGGGCACGGGCGATCATGGACTGCTGTACAAGAGTCCTGCATCACCTGGCCTCGGCGCTTACAAGCCGTAGGTAGCCGTAAAACAAACAAACTGGGCCGGACAGTTTCCGGGCAAACAGGCATCCGTAATGGGGTGCCTGTATTTTTTTATAACTTTTTAATTTAATGACAAGATTTAGGCTTCCGCTGTAAACAGTGGATTTTTTGTTGATAACCTGTATAGAAGTGCTTAAGCATAAGGACGAATTTTTTGTCCTTAAAGCTGATTTTTGATAAATTTTGTCAATAGCAAAAAATATTCTTTTGGTGTAGTTTTTTTTATTGGTAAAAAAATCAAAGACATTTTATAAAGACAATGCCATTTTGTCCTTTGGTTTCGGTTGATTAGCTTCAAATATAAAATACTATTGGTATTAGGGAGTAATCGGCAGTCGATTTTGCCGAAATTATAAATAAATTATTAAAATTATTAATTATAAAAGCGGATAGGGTCGCACTTTAATAGACGTAGCGTGCGACATGATTTCGCTAAATCATATGAATAGAAAAATATTAATGAGTTTAGGCGTTTTGGTTTTTGTCGTAGCATTATCACTTGGTGTCACAGGTGCCTTCTTTAGCGACACCGAAACATCAACTGGCAATACCTTTACGGCTGGAGACATCGATCTTCAGATTGATAATGAAAGTTATGTGACTGATAGCACAGGCGCGCTTGTCGCAAGTCCTGAGACATCATGGGGATTGAAAGACTTAGTCCCAGGTGTTGACCATTTCTTCGATTTTGATGACTTGAAACCGGGAGATGTGGGTGAAGATACCATCTCAATCCATGTCGGTAGTAATGACGC
>MHWS01000024.1:3897-12615 GCA_001824215.1 Candidatus Zambryskibacteria bacterium RIFCSPLOWO2_12_FULL_39_16
GTCACGGTCAATTCAGACGAAACTTGTACTGACCCTGAACAGACTGACGAAACAGGTAACTGTGTAGTAGAAACAGACGGCACAAATGGTGACCTTGCCAGTCAGCTTAACTTTATGTTTTGGCATGACGACGGTGACAATGTATTAGAAGAAGGAGAAACACCATTTCTTGGTGGTCCTTTAAGTAATATTGGTAGCGCTGGTCAAATTACTCTTGCTGACTCAGTAAGCAGTATCCTAGGACAGAATATACCGATTCCTGGAGGCACAACCTTCTACATTGGCAAAGCTTGGTGCTTTGGCGCTTTAACAGCAAGTACAACAGCACAAGATAGACAAGGTAAACTTCCTGGTAGCACAAATGGCCCACTCGTAAGAGGCACTGGAGTTAGTTGCGATGGCGCCCCATTGAACAATATCTCTCAGACCGACAAGGTTCAGGGAGATTTGCAATTCTACGCAACTCAATCAAGAAATAATTCAGCATTTACTTGTTCTCAAAACTACACACCAACATGGCCAGAAGAGCAGCGTCCGCTCGTAGGCGCACTTTCTAGTTTGTATAACGATCCAGCTCCAGAAACATGTACCTTCACGGTCGGCGCTGTTGTTGCTGGTCCAATAACACATACCACAATCCAGGCTGCAATTATTGCAGCAGTGGATGGAAATACGGTCTGTGTTGATTCTACTTACGCTGGTACGGATACATTCCCTGTCGACGTAGATAAGGACCTCACAATTGCCGGTCTCGGAGCAATGGGAGACGCAAATGTCCCTGGTGGCTTCTTCATCAGCGATAGCGGAGTTATTGTCACCGGTCTTGAGTTCACCGGCTTCAGTACCATCCAGGCGAGCGCGAATGCGGCGATCTACATTCACAATGAAATCGGAGTATCTGGTGTTGCACTCGCAAACACACTCATTGACCACAATATCTTTACGGCACCTGCTGGCGCAAAGATAGCTTCTCTTGGTGGTGCAAAGGCAATCATTACTGAAATTAGTAATGCTGTAGCACCTCAAGCAACGGACATCGATGTGACTCACAACATTATCAATGGTTGGAGACAAGGAATATTCTTCAACACCACTGATGAGTATGATGTGTCGTTCAACGACATCATCAATAACGATGTTGGTGTAGCAAACGATGGTCCTCACAATGGCTCAATTCATAACAATGACTTCGAGAGTAATGTGCTTGAAGCAGTTGGAGTTGCTCCTGATGCAGCAAACGGAACTGGGAACAACGGTAATCTCGACGTAAATACCAACAACTTTGCTCCTGCAGGTGCAGGAAACGATGTGAACTGGTATGGCACTTCTGTCGCAGTCGGTGAAGATGTAAATGCTGAGAATAACTGGTGGAGTGGAGAAGCAGATGCTGCTCGCACTAACAGCACTGCGGAGGTAGATACAAATCCATTCGAAGTAGCAGCGTTCCCAGAGAACTAGTAACAATTATCAGAATTGAATTAGAACTTTCACAAACTCATTAATATCTTTGTAGGTGGCAGTCCATAAATTCGTTTGTGGATTGCACCCGAACAAAGATACAAGTGAGAATGAGAAAATTGAAATTATAAATTTACTGGATGAAAGAAGTCGCGCTTTAATGGACGTAGCGCGCGACATGATTTCGCAAAATCAAATGAAAAAAATATTATTAAGTTTAGGCGCAGTTATAGTTCTCGCTGGGGTTATTGTCGGAGGTACTATTGCTTTTTACAACGATGCCGAAGCATCAACAGGTAACATTTTTGTTGCCGGTTCTATTGACCTAAAGGTGGACCATAAACTGCAGACATATAACGGTGTGGATTGTGAGACGTGTAGTGTAGAGGTGTACAGTTCAACAGCTACAAAAGTTGTAGCGGCCAGTGTCGGAGCTTCAGAACAAGGTCCGTTTCCTATCCCAGCTGTTGATGTCAGCAGTCCTCACCCATTGTGGCAGGACGAAGCCGCTCTTTCTCCAGCACAGTGGATTTGGGCAACTGACCCGACAACTGATGCAGATATGCTAAACGGCGCTGAATACACATTCCAAAACAAGTTTCAGTGGAATGCTCCTATTGCTGGTGTAGATTTAGAACTTTCTCTTGCAGCTGATAATGGTTACAAAATTATTCTTAACGGAGTGACTATTGTAGATAAACTTTTAACTGAGTTTAACTATGGTGCTGCTGTTTCATTAACTGCACCGGAGGAAACAGCTCTGATGGGCGCTATGGTCTTGAACGGACAGAACACACTTGAAATCGTTGTTCGCAACAAACCTGAAGATGTAGCCGAGGATAATCCGGCAGGACTTTTGTTCAAACTAAATATTCATCGACCACAAGAGGATTGTGAAGCAGATTCCGCTTTCCAACTAGCCTGTCGCTTATGGGAAGAGAAGGATCTTGAAGGTGGAGACACGTTCTTCAACTTCGATGACGTAAAACCAGCTGACTACGGTACAAATGTTATTTCACTTCATGTTTCAAGCAACGATGCTTATGCATGTCTCATAGTGGGTGACAAGGATGACCAAGAAAACCCGGCACAACCACTTGCTCCTGAACTAGTCGCAGGAGATTTGGTTGGTGTCGGCAACTCAACTGGTTTTGGTGAATTATCAAACTTTCTCAATGTCTTTACATGGGAAGATGCAGATGGTGATGGGGTCTATGACTTAGGGGAGGATTCTCTTGGTAGCGGGCCACTCTCATCACTTACAAGTATTATGAGTATGGATTCTATAAATGAGCAGTTCCTAGTATCAACTACTACACAGTATATTGGTTTAGCATGGTGTGCTGGAACACTCACTCCAAACCAAGGCAGTCCATTTACCTGTGATGGTGATGGAATGGGTAATATCGCACAGACTGATTCATTCTCTGCATCACTGACGGCATATGTTGAACAGGTGCGAAACAACTCTACATTTACATGTGCAGATGTGAGTCTTCCCACTCAACCTGAGTAAGTAAATATTATTAAAACAGAATTTCGCAAAATCACATGAAAAAAATATTATTAAGCGTAACGATGTTATTGTTTGCCTGCGGAGCGCTTGCTCTTGGTAGTACGGGTGCGTTCTTTTCTGACACAGAGTTATCGAGTGGAAATACTTTTTCTGCCGGAGCTATTGACCTCAAGATAGACAATACTAGTTACTACAACGGAGTGGCTACTTCTACGACGAGTTGGACTCTTGCTGATTTGACTATTGAGAAGTTTTTCAATTTCTTTGATCTCAAACCAGGGGACTACGGAGAAGATACTATAAGTTTGCATGTTGATACAAACGATGCATATCTTTGTGCCAACATTACTCTGACTTCAAACGACGACAATACTTGTAATGAACCTGAACTCGGAGACGAGCCAAGTTGTACAGCTCCGGGAGTTGGTCAAGGTGAGTTAGCTCAAAATGTAAACTTTATGTGGTGGGCAGACGACGGCGACAATGTCTTGGAAACTGGAGAGGAAGTTATTTCCACTGGTCCAATCGGCGCTTTGACTTTGAACACTCCATATCCTATTACACTTGCTGACTCTGACCAGAATATTTGGACGGGGATCGGTGGACCAGTTGCTGCACTAGACACTAAGTACATCGGCAAAGCATGGTGTTTTGGGAGTATTGGTCAGACACCGGTAACACAAGATGGTTCCGGAAATCTAATGACTCCAGCAGGAAACAATAATGGTAATGGAATTTCTGGTGAACCAGAGGACGGAGGATATTCTTGTAATGGTTCAGCCCTAAACAACGATACTCAAACAGATAGCTTAACCGCTGATGTTTCTTTCAGCGCAGTTCAATCTAGGAATAATTCTAGTTTTCAGTGTGATGAACCTGAACAGCCACCTGTGGCATGTGAACTTATTCAAACTTATGCTGACGAAGTTGCCTCTTTTGATCAAGGGCTCCTTAAAAATGGTGGCTCTGTTCTTGCGGCAAGAAGTGATCCAAGCAAGGCACTTGGTGCACCACAAAGTTTAGGTACACCATATGATGATACTTCCAACCCACTTATTCTAAACGGATTCTTCTCTCTTGGTTTTCCGTCTGCAAATCCATTTAATGCCGCAGAAATTGTTCTTTCCTTCAATGATAATTTTGTTGTTGATGGACCAGGAGTAGATCTCAAGCTTTGGGAAGTAACCGGTGGAACAAGTTATCCTGATGAAAGAGTAGATGTATATATTGGCGACACGCTTGTAGGTCCATGGACTCAGGTCGGTGATGACGTCACACGCGATGCAGAGATTGACATAGATATACTCGCACCAGCTGTAAATCAAGCACGATATGTACGTATTGTTGATGCAAGTAATCTCGCTCTATTTGAAGCAACCGCTGATGGATATGATCTTGACGCAGTTCAAGCACTCAATTGTATACAAAGGGAGGATTAGAACATAAAAAATAGATGAAAGTTCTTTTCAATTCAATATACTATCTTTTTGTGGTAGCAATTATGGTTATCGCATTGCTACTTCTAGCAACGATGATACCCATACCTGGAAATATCCAAGCTAAGATAGTGAAGTCTGGTTCGATGGAACCAACAATAAAAACTGGAGGGCTTGTCATAATCGCGCTTAGTGATTCATACAAGAAAGGTGATGTCATTACATTTGGTAAAGATACAAAAACCCAGATTCCGACGACACATAGGATAATAGAGATAAACGGTGAAGGCTCTCTCAAAACATTCATCACAAAAGGAGATGCAAATGATGCTCCAGACCCTACAAAAACAAAACAGAGTGAGGTAAGCGGCAAAGTTATTTTTTCATTACCATATCTAGGTTTTGTTTTAGACTTTGCTAGAAAGCCATTTGGCTTCATCCTCCTAATAGGAGTGCCGGCGCTTATAATCATCCTTGATGAGATAGGAAAAATAGTAAAAGAAGTGAAAGCTATAAAACGCAGAAAACTAAATGCAACAGAAAATAATCAACAAAAAAATCAAACTCGTTGATGGTATCGTACGACCGCAAAAAATAGCGAGGGTTTCAAACGTAGCCTGCCTGCGCGGGCAGGAGTACAGGACAAATCCGAAAAAGACTGTCCTGTATTCCGGTTTGAAAATGGCAGGGGTAGCATTTATTGCTTTAGTTTTTTTGGTCAGCATCTCTTCTGTCGGCAGTACAGTCTCATACTTCAATGACGTGGAGACATCAATAGGTAATTATCTTCGGGCAGACCCACTTAGTTTCAGTGTGTTAATTGCCAGCTCCACATCCCTTCAGATTGATTTGAGTGGTGGCGATTTGCTTATGGTACCTGTTATGATGCCGGGATTAGACAGTGAACCTATTCAATATTTTGTCACAGCAAGTACGACGGGAGGGGATATTGGGCTATGCTCCGCTTTGCAAACGCTCACGACGTTTCCGTTTCCTTATAACGGTCCACTAGAATCTCTCCAAACTGCGACAACAACAGATATTGGACCGTGGGCTCTAACCTTTTATATTTCAGACGCCAGCTTGTTTTCCAATACTTGGTGTACCGTTGATTTGGTGTATAAAGGTTGGAACGCAGACAGTCCTCCGGGGAAAGGTTATAGTGACACCGCTAAAGTTTCTCTGACATTTTTTGTTCCTGGTGTTTCTGTCGCATCTTTTATTGCGACGGTCGACATAATAGCTTCAACAACTGATGTTATTATTGAAGCGTCGGCATCTTCTACAGATTCAATAATAGAGCCGGTGTTAGGTGGGAGTTCCACTACTACCACCGAATCTACGACCACAACGGAAGTTATCCTTCCGGGTGAACCGCCCCTTATTGAAACCAGTACAACAACAGATTCTAGTATTTCTGATCCCCAGATTCCTTCTCCGGTTAGCGATGAAATAATATCGGAAGTGGAAGAGGTGGTAGTACCAGATGAAAACTCAAATAAAGAAGAAGCAAGTGAAGATATTATTAACATAGAGATAGAACCAACGACTAATATTGAAAATTAAATAAAGCCCATCTCCCGACAGCTTTTTTGAGTGGGACTTTACTTTTATTCAATACTATGCTAGCTTCACGATTAGGAAACTGCTCATTATCTGAGCATTTTTTTATCGTCAGATTTAAATATAACCTTATTTTTAGCCGTTATTTCGTTTATGACTACTACCCAAAGACATTCACTCATACAGGTACTAAAATTTACATCTATTGGGCTTCTCAATACAGTGGTAGATTTCGCTGTTTTAAATATACTTATTTTTGCTTTTGGAACAGGGGAAAATGGAGAACTTTATGTCGTGATTAAAGCGATTTCATTCATCGCAGCGGTAATCAATAGCTACCTGTTCAACAAGTACTGGGTTTTTAAGGGAAGTACTAGAACTTCAAAAATACAAGAAGGCTTCCTTTTCTTTGTAGTGAGCGAGATGGGCTTTATCTTGAACGTTTCAATATCATCCGGAGTTTTCTTCTTCCTTTCAACCCACACTTATCTAAACTCTAATCTTGAAGCCAACGCCGGAGCACTTATAGGGTCTATATCGGTCTTATTGTGGAATTTTTTTGGCTATAAGTTGATTGTCTTTAAAAATCAGAAATAATCCAATATGAACAATATATTTTTATCAATAATCATACCTGCATATAACGAAGCTCTGCGAGTGGGCTTTACACTTGAGAGTTTGAAAAAATATTTTAGCAACAAAGATATTTCGCATGAAATTATTGTTGTTGATGACGGTTCTAAAGATGATACGGTTAAAATTGTCCAAAAATATGCGAGAGTCTTCCCACAGATTAGGATTTTAAAGAATGGTAAAAATATGGGCAAAGGATATTCGGTCAATCATGGTATGCGCAAAGCAAGTGGTAAGTATAGACTTTTCATGGACGCAGACAATTCTGTTGATATAACTCACGCAGATGCGTTTTTGGAAGAGATGAAGAGGGGTTCTGATGTGGTCATTGGCTCTATTAGAGCCAAAAATTCTCATATTTCTGAGCATTCAGGATGGTATCGTCGAGGATTTGGATATATTTCAAAACTTGCTATCAGTATATTTGCAATACCTGATATTTCAGATACACAGAGAGGTTTCAAAATATTTTCTGGAAAAGTAGCCGACTTTATTTTTCCATTACAAACAATCAACCGATTTGGTTTTGATATTGAACTTTTGGTCATCGCTCGGACAAACGGATTTCGCATAAAGGAAATGCCTGTAAATTGGAATAACCCCGGTGGATCAACGGTCACACTCAAATCATATTTTCAAACACTATATGAACTTTTCAATATTGTCCGAAATCGATTTGCGGGTAAATACACGAATGTTATCAACCTAAATCATACAAATGTAGGAATGTTAGAAAAATTTAAGAGAATAATTTTTGGTTTTGAGCAAAATGACAATATTGTGCGTAACCCCCTTTCATGGAGCAGAGGTTTTACGTATAACGGCAAGAGGTTTGCTCACTATTCCGACCTTCATCATACTGAGACCGCTTTGTATAATCTTATGCATTTTCAAAAAGTAGCATTGGTCATTTTTTCTATTTTGTATCTAGGATTTCTTATAATCAATTGGCACGTGACACTCATAGTAACACTCTCTATTATTACTATTGTTTATTTCCTTGATTTTCTTTTTAACGCGCATCTTATATTTAAAAGTTTTAATGATATGCCGGAGATAGCTATTTCTGTTCATGAACTAAGTAAAATATCTAGGGATGCGCTACCTATGTATACCATTTTTTGTCCACTCTACAAAGAATGGCAAGTTGTTTCGCAGTTTGCCAATGCCATGAATGCGCTGGATTATCCAAAAGAAAAACTCCAAATTATTTTTTTGCTTGAAGAAAACGATATCGAGACTATAAGGAAAATTCGCAACACGCCGCTATTGCCTCACTTTGAAATTGTTGTTGTCCCACATTCAAATCCAAAAACTAAACCAAAAGCTATGAACTACGGTTTGCCATTTGTGCGTGGCGAATATTTGGTTATCTATGATGCCGAAGATGTGCCAGAGACTGACCAACTGAAAAAGGCAGTATTAGCTTTTAAAAAAGTTTCCTCAAAAGTGGTTTGTATTCAAGCCAAGCTCAATTTTTATAATATTCATCAAAATATTCTGACACGACTATTTACCGCCGAATATTCGTTGTGGTTTGACCTCATATTGCCCGGACTGCAATCGCTCAATGCCCCGATTCCTCTGGGTGGGACATCTAATCATTTCAAGACATCTGCTCTGCGCGAACTTAGGGGTTGGGACGGATTTAATGTGACTGAAGATGCCGACCTTGGCATGCGTTTGGCAAAGCGCGGATACCGCACTGCTATCATGGAATCGACTACTTACGAAGAGGCTAATTCAAATATTGTAAATTGGTACAATCAGCGCAGTAGATGGATCAAGGGTTATATTCAGACTTATTTTGTGCATATGCGCAATCCTAAAGCCTTTGTTGAGACCGGAAGTATTAAAGACTTCTTGATATTCCAAATGAACATAGGTGGCAAAATTCTTTCTATGTTTATAAACCCGCTTATGTGGCTTATCACCATCTGCTATTTCTTGTTCCGGGCCAACATAGGTGTGTTTATTGAATCATTTTTCCCGGGACCGATCCTCTATATCGGCGTGTTCTCTCTTATTTTTGGTAACTTTCTTTATATCTACTATTACATGATTGGATGCGCCAAACGCGGTTTTGATGGCCTGATTAAATATATATTTATC
>MHWS01000025.1 GCA_001824215.1 Candidatus Zambryskibacteria bacterium RIFCSPLOWO2_12_FULL_39_16
CAATGAAATCAAGCCAAATATTCAAAACGCCGGTTTAACTTTGGAAATTAATATCGCTGATAATTTTTCGGCAAAAGTAAATGCTGATAGAAATAAAATAAAACAGGTTATCGGCAATGTTATAGACAATGCCATCAAATACACTCCTCACGGCAGTATCAATATTTCAGCATCCCAGGATGGAAATAGGGTAAAAATTGCAATCAAAGACAGCGGAGTTGGCATAAATTCGACAGAGGTAGGCAAGCTATTTGCCAAATTCTCACGCACCAAAGATGCCCATAAGACAAACACTAGAGGCACCGGTCTAGGCCTCTACATAGCTCAAAAAATGGCCAAAGACCACGGCGGCGATATCAAAGTCACCTCCGAAGGTCTCGGCAAAGGCTCCACCTTTACCATTGAATTGCCATTAGCCAGATAAATAAAATCCTAACAGAATGATGATATCTGTGAAAGCGAAGCCGATGGCAAGGGAGGAGAAAGTAGAAAAAGTTGACGAGACTAATTTCGTGGTCTCTGTCAAAGAGCCACCGGTGCAGGGCAAGGCAAATGCCGCTATCGGGAAGGCTCTCTCGCGATATTTCAAGGTCCCCAATTCGCAAGTCCGCCTTGTCACCGGCTTTTCCTCCAAACAAAAAATTTTTGAGATACTATAAAAATAAAATAATACAAATATTTTTCAACAGCATACCCACACCTTGATTTGAAAAAAACGAAAGGAAGTCTGCTAGAATAAAATCACAATGACACAGAAAGAAGCGCTGGATATCTTAAAAACAGGCAGAAATGTTTTCCTTACTGGCGCGGCTGGCAGCGGCAAAACTTTCGTCCTTAAAGAATATATAAGCTATCTCCAAAATCTTGGCACCGATTTGGGCATTACCGCCTCTACCGGCATTGCGGCCACCGGTATGGGAGGAGTGACCATCCACTCTTGGAGCGGTATCGGTATAAGAGACAGTTTGGACAAAAGCGACTTGCAAGAAATCGCTGAAAAAAAGCACATAAAAAATAAAGTAAAAAAAGCTTCTGTCTTAATCATTGACGAGATATCAATGCTCCACCACTTCAGGCTTGACCTGATAGATAGAATAGTCAGAGAAGTAAAAAATTCCGAGGAGCCGTTTGGAGGCATGCAAGTTGTTTTTTGCGGAGACTTTTTCCAATTGCCCCCTATTAAAAGGATGGGTGGCGAAGAAGTATTTTTTGCATACCACAGTGACGCTTGGAAAAGTCTAAACCTAAAGGTTTGCTACCTCTCCGAACAGCATAGGCAAAACGACATTGAATATCTAAAAGTCTTAAATGATATCAGGGGGAACTCGGTCTCGGATAAGACTATGGAGATTTTGAAAACAAGGTTTGATAAAAAAGCGGCAAATGAGCCGACAAAGCTTTATTCGCATAACAAAAATGTAGATACCGAAAACGAATCGGAACTTACAAAAATCTCAGGTAAAGTTTTTGAATATAAAATGCAAGAGAGAGGCCGAAAAAACCTGGTGGAAGGACTGAAGAAAAGCTGTCTTGCGCCGGAGACTTTGCGACTAAAGGAAGGTGCCAAAGTAATGTTCGTCAAAAATAATTTTGAAGAAGGCTTCGTTAATGGCACTTTGGGCACAGTAATCAAATGCGGCTTTGAAGAAATAGAAGTCAAAACTTTTTCCGGCAAAATAATAAAGGTAGAGAGAGAAAGTTGGCGTATAGAAGAGGATGGCAAAAGCAGAGCTGAAATAATCCAATATCCGCTCCGTTTGGCTTGGGCCATAACAGTGCACAAAAGCCAAGGTATGTCTCTGGACGCTGCAGAGGTCAATCTGTCCGCTTCTTTTGAGAGGGGCATGGGTTATGTGGCCCTTTCTCGAGTGCGTTCACTTGAAGGACTTTTCCTCAGGGGCTTAAACGGTATGGCTCTCCAAGTGAACGAGGAAGTTTTGGAGTTTGATAATAAACTCAAAGAACTTTCTAAGACCAACGCTTCCCACATAAGGACGATGGGGGAAGCGAAGCTCTCTTTAATGCATGATGAATTTGCAAATAAAGTAAAAAGAGACTTGCCTATAGGTAAGGTAGAAAAAAAACTGAACACTGTTGGAGAGACCAAGAAAATGCTAGATGACGGCAAAAGCATCAAAGATATCGTCAAAGAAAGGGGACTGAAGCTTGGCACTATTTTGGACCATATAGAGCAAATAAAAAACAAAGACCCCAAATACAATATTTATAATCTTCAAAGCAACATTTCAAAAAACAGATTTAAGGAAATTTATAATGCTTTCCGAAAAATCGGGGTCGGTCCCGGTGAGATGTACAAATTGGCTCCGGTCATGGAACTCCTCGGCCCAAAATATTCTTACGAAGACCTCCGCCTAGTCCGCTTGTTTTTGTAATCCCCATTTTTCGGTATTGTCTTATTCGTACGAATGGTATAATAGAATTTATGGATGAAAAAGAGTTAGAGAAAATATTAAAAGCTTTGGCAAATAGACGCAGACTTCTTATGTTGAAAATTTTAAAAAGAAGAAAGAAAATTTCTATGGGAAATATGGCTCGTGAAATAAAATTATCATTCAGGTCTACATCAAAACATTTTTCCATTCTGTATGTTGTTGGTCTTGTTGAAAAAGAGCAAGACGGACTAACAATGTATTATTCTTTATCTCCAAAACTCCATAAAATCGCTTCGTGTGTATTATCTATTATCTAATTCGTACGAAAGGTATAATGATAAAAAACAAGACAGAAAAGGTTATTTTTGATATTGTTTAGATATGGAAGATAAAGAGAAAAATATAAAAATATGGGCAGGGGAGATAGGAGGTTATAAACTGCTGGATTCGGGGGATAAGAAGAAGCTGGAAGAAATAAATGGAACAAGAATTGTGAGAAACGAGCCGAGAGCCTGGTGGAAAAAAGAGTTGCCCGAAGAGAAATGGAAGAAAGCGGAATCATTCGCCTTGCAAGGCGAATCATTGGAGAGAGTCGTAGATATTTTTGACGGAATTAAAGCAAAAATCAAATTCAAAAGCAGTTCAAAACATATAGGGATATTTCCCGAGCAGGCGGAGCAGTGGAGATTTATAGAAGGAAAGATTAAAAAATGGAAAGAAGAAAATATTGGGAAAGGTAAAAAAGAAGAAAAATTAAATATACTAAATCTTTTTGGATATACAGGGATTGCAAGCTTGGTTGCCGCAA
Organism: Candidatus Zambryskibacteria bacterium RIFCSPLOWO2_12_FULL_39_16; assembly: GCA_001824215.1. GTDB lineage: Bacteria > Patescibacteriota > Minisyncoccia > Phycocordibacterales > WO2-35-19 > WO2-35-19. The sequence goes on from MHWS01000025.1 coordinate 3,202, forward strand.
AAGCTAGAGCCAAAGTAACTCACGTTGACGCTTCAAAACAATCGGTTGATTGGGCCAGGGAAAATCAAAAATTGTCGGGACTGGAAGATGCACCAGTGAGGTGGATAGTGGACGATGTTGTTAAATTTATAAAAAAAGAAATTAGAAGAGGGGAAAAATATGACGCCATAATAATGGACCCACCGAGCTACGGCAAAGGACCCAATGGGGAGATTTGGAAAATAGAAGAGGAGCTACCGGACTTGCTTTTAGCCTGCCGAGAGATCTTGAGTGATAAACCTATTTTCGTTATCTTTAATATGTATTCAACCGAACTTTCTTCAATCTCCGTCGCCAATTTGCTTGCCGATATGACAAAAGATTTGGGCGGTACCATTGAATCAGGTGAGCTGGCTATAAAACAACATGGTTCAGAACGTCTTTTGCCAATGTCTATATTTGCTCTGTGGCAAAAATAATATAAACCTCGCTCCTAGCCTCTCTCCTTTGAAAGGAGAGGGGAATAGAGAGATAGACCTGTGTGTTAGACATGATCAACAAAATAAAAAAAGAGCTTAGAAAAGAAGCAGACAAAAATAAAGCTAAAATTTTGGCTGGATTTTTCAAGACGAAAAAAGGAGAGTATGGAGAGGGTGATAAATTTTTGGGAGTAGTAATGCCAAAACAGCATATGATAGTCAAAAAATATGCTGACAAAATTTCAGTCGAAGATGCCTTAAATCTTCTCAATAGCAAAATCCATGAAGAAAGGATGACTGCTTTGCTGATTTTAGTATCAAAATACAGAAAAGGAGAGCTCTCGGAAAAGAAACAAATATTTTCTTTATACCTTAAAAATACTAAACTTATAAACAATTGGGACTTGGTAGATGTCACTTGCCGAGATATCGTCGGCGCCTATCTTTTTGAAAAAGATAAAAATATTCTATACAAATTGGCTAAATCAAAAAACTTGTGGGAGAAACGCATTGCCATTGTTTCTACTTTCTACTTCATATCCAAAGGAGATGTTTTCGAGACTTTCAAAATTGCCAAAATGTTGCTTCACGACAGAGGCGACCTCATACACAAAGCTGTAGGCTGGGCTCTGCGTGAGGCAGGCAAAAAAGATAAAGTACAACTCGTCAAATTTTTGGAGGAAAACGGATCAAAAATACCAAGGACCATGCTCCGTTATGCCATAGAGAAATTTTCTCTAACCGAACGAAAGCGATATCTTGCCCGTTTTTAATTTTCAATCAAGTTTGATACTATTAGATTGCACCTCAATCGAAGTTGGTACAAAATAATTTCGCTAAATCACATGCAAAAAACCATATTTTCAGGGGTAAAGCCAACCGGCAAACCGCATATAGGAAACTACTTTGGGGCCATGAAGCAGTTTGTGGCGCTTCAAAATGGGCGTAGCGACCCCGACGCTTCGGCTGGGGTAAATTACTTCATGATAGCCGACTATCATGCCCTAAACCTTATTCAGAATGCCAAAGAAATGAGAGAGCTCTCTTTGGATGTGGCTATAGATTTCTTAGCTATCGGACTTGACCCAAAAAAATCTATAATTTTTAAACAATCTGACGTGCCTGAACATACCGAACTGACTTGGATTTTTGACACCATCACCACCGTTCCATATTTAAAAAGAGCTCATGCTTATAAAGACGCTTTGGCCAAAAGCGGTGAAGAGAGTATAAATGTTGGCACCTTCAATTACCCTATGCTTATGGCTTCCGATATTTTGCTTTATGATACCGACATAGTCCCGGTCGGCCAAGATCAAAAACAGCATATAGAATCTGCTAGGGATACCGCTGAAAAATTTAACAGGATATTTGGTGGTTCGACTTCGCTCACCACAGGCGAAATTTTTAAATTACCTGAGGCTTATATTTTGAAAGATGTTGAAACAGTACCCGGCACCGACGGCAGAAAGATGAGTAAGAGCTATGACAATACGATTTCGCTCTTTGCCAGCGATGATGAGATAGAAAAAGCGGTGATGAGCATCGTCACCGACTCAAAAGCAAAGTATCCGGAAAATGTTTTTTATATTCATAAACTTTTTAGACCAACAAAAGAGTTGGACAAAATCTACGAAGAAAATAAAGGCAAGTATAAAGTAGTCAAAGAAATACTGATTGAAGATTTGAAAAATTTTATTAGGCCTTTGAGAGAGAGGAAGGGAGAAATAGCCAAAGATTTGGGTTATGTAAACAAAGTTTTGGAAGAAGGAAAAGAAAAAGCTAAATTAGTAGCAAGTAAAAAAATGAGGCAGGTAAAAAAGGCAATCGGCGTAATATAAAAAAATGCGAACATACATAAAAGATTTAAAAGATAGTATAGGAAAGGAAGTCATCATAAAAGGTTGGGTCAATATCAGGCGCGACCAAGGTAAAATGGTTTTTATGGATATGCGCGACTTTTCCGGCATAGTCCAATGTATAGTCCTTCCAAAAAGCTCGGCTATTGAAACAGCCAAGGAGGTCCGTACCGAGTGGGTCTTGGTTATAACCGGCATAGTCAACAAGAGGCCGGAAAAAAATGTCAAAGCAGGAGTTTTGAACGGTGATATTGAGATAGAAATAAAAAATATCGAAGTTTTAAATAAAGCTGAAACTTTGCCTTTTGATATTTCTTCCGATACGAAAGAAGTAAATGAGGATGTCCGCCTAAAATACCGCTATCTGGACTTGAGAAGCCAAAGGATGCAAAACAACTTGAGAATGAGAGATAAAATTATTTCATTCTTTAGGGAATATATGCATAAGAATGATTTCGTAGAGATTGAAACTCCCATAATGATGAAGGGTACGCCGGAAGGATCCAGAGAATACGTAATACCGTCACGCCTGCATAAGGGAAAGTTTTATGTCTTGCCACAATCGCCACAGCAATTTAAACAGCTTTCAATGGTGGCTGGATTTGAAAAATATTTTCAGATTGCCAGATGCATGCGCGATGAAGACCAGAGAGGCGACCGTCAGCCAGAATTTACTCAGCTTGATTTTGAAATGTCTTTCGTGGAACAGGAAGATGTGCTCTCTTACACTGAAGCTATGTTTATAGAGCTTGTTAAAACTTTATATCCGGACAAAAAATTTACAAAAGTTCCTTTTCCAAGATTCACTTCTGCCGAGATAACGAAAAAATACGGCACAGACAAGCCAGATCTAAGAAAAAACAAAAACGATGCCAATGAGCTAGCTTTTGCTTGGATTACCGACTTTCCTATGTTTGAAAAGAAAGATGACGGTTCTATGGCTGCTGCTCACCACCCATTTTGCTCAATAAAACCTGAAGATAAAGGAAAATTTATGAAAGGTGAAGACCTCTTTTCTATCAGAGCAAATTCTTATGACCTTGTCTTAAACGGCTTTGAGCTTTCTTCCGGTTCAATCAGAATCCATGATAGAGCCGAGCAAAAACAAGTTTTCAAGCTTTTGGGAATTTCAGAAGAAGAACAACAGAAAAAATTTGGCCATATGCTTGAAGCCTTTACTTACGGTGCACCTCCACACGGCGGTTTTGCTCCCGGTATTGACCGTATCGTGATGATTCTTCAAAACGAGCCCAATATCAGGGAAGTGATAGCTTATCCAAAAACCGGTGAGGGTAAAGACTTGATGATGGACGCACCAAGTGAAATTTCCGAAAAACAACTCAAAGAATTGGGACTAGAAATTAAAAAGAAAGAAAAATAGTGACAAAAAAATAACCCCCTGACGCTAAGCGCAAGGGAGCTAAAGGGTGTGAGAGTAAAAAAGGAAAGAACAGGAGAAAGTGGGGAAGGGAAAGGTCAGAATGGAGACCTAAGCATGAAGATCGAATTGTTAGCGAGCTAACAAGAATGCTTAGAAGTCCGAGGACCACCCAACCGATTTCTCAAAGAACTCTCACATTCGTAGTATACTCCTCTCAAATATTTGTGCAACTTACATACAGGCAATTTGTGTTGTGCAATGCTTAACTAAACAAAATTAGACCTATTTTGTTTAGTTAAAATGTGTTAAAATATAAAGGTGGAAACAGATTTTAAAGTCAAAGTGGGAGAGTTTGAGGGGCCTTTGGAGCTTATCTTGGATTTGATTGAAAAGAGGAAGCTTCATATAAGCGACATTTCTTTGTCCCAAGTGGCTGACGAATTTATTGAATATATAAAATCTTTTGAGGAATTCCCAATGTCTGATTCGGCTGATTTTATTTTGGTCGCATCTACATTGCTCCTCATAAAATCAAAGTCGCTTTTGCCAAATCTCCCTTTGACCGAAGAAGAACAGGGTAGCATTGAGGATTTGGAAAATAGGTTGTCCGCCTATAAAAAATACAAAGAGCTGTCAGTAAATATCAGAAAAATGTTTGGAAATTTTTTGTATTTCGCCAGAGAAGAGAAAACGAAAAGAATAGTTTTCTCTCCGACTCCGGACATTAATCTATTGTCCATAGAAAATGCTTTATATGAAGTCTTGAAAAATGTGCCTCCAAAAATAGAGAGTCTGCCAAAAGTGGCAGTGGAAAAAATGATAAGCCTGGAGGAAATGATTGGCAGACTTACAGAGAGGATAAAAACCAGCTTAAAAACGAGTTTCAAAGATTTTTCCCGCCTACCATCGCCTGATGGCTCAGGCCTTGGCGGGCAGGCTGACATGGATAAGGTTGAAAAAATAAATATAATCGTCAGTTTTTTAGCTATGTTAGAATTGGTCAAACAAGGGTTAGTGCGAGTAAATCAAAACAAACATTTTGAAGATATACAGATTGAGAATGAGGGCACCAATGTGCCGACATATTATTAACCTCACCCCAACCCCTCTCCTAAATGCAGGAGAGGGGAGAAAGAAAAAATATGCAAACATTAGAATCAAAAATAGAAGCGATACTCTTTTATAAAAATGAACCATTGGATATAAAAAAACTCTCTCAATTGCTTAATGAAAAAGAAAAAGATGTAAGAGAAGCGTTGCAAAATTTTGGAAACTCTTTAAATGGCAGAGGAATTTGTCTTATAGAAACAGAGGACGAAGTCAGCCTGGCTACGGCACCGGGGACAAAAGATTTTATAGAGCAAATCGCCGTGGGCGAGATGAGCCGCGAAATAGGCAAAGCAGGCTTGGAAACCTTATCGATTATACTCTATAATGGGCCTGTATCACGAAGAGAGGTAGATTATATAAGAGGTGTTAACTCAACCTTTATATTAAGAAATCTTTGTATTCGCGGCCTTATTGAAAAAGAGTCAGACTCTAAAGATCAAAGGGTTATAAGATACAAAGGAAGTTTGTCTCTCCTCACCCATTTGGGGATCAAGAGGGTTAAAGAATTGCCGGATTTTGACCTGTTTAAAGATAAAATAACAGAAATAAAAACAAATGATGGAGAGTAACTTTAAACAAATTCTTACGGCGGAAAATAGGACAAAATATTTTGTTCATGTTCTTGTTTATTTCTTTATTGCTTCAATCATTGTTTTTGCCATTTTCATTATTGGCAACAGTTCTTTAAATAAAGATGGAAATACCAAAACAAAAGAAAAAATAAATCCTTTTGAATACCTCTCTCTTGAAGGGAAAGGTATCGTCGTTTTTGATGTTATAAATAAGAGAGAAATATTTTCTAAAAATCCGGATATACCCCTGCCTCTAGCTTCACTCACCAAAGTCATGACTGCTGTCACTACAGACGGAAAATTGTATGACAACCAAGAAATAAAAATAACCACAGAAGATTTAGCACCCGAAGGGGATTCAAAACTTGTAGTCGGAGACACTTGGAAAATAAAAGACTTGCGAGACTTCACTCTACTTACTTCTTCCAACGATGGAGCTTTCGCTTTGGCAGCAGTTGCAGCAGCAGAAGGAAATCCCGCTTCCGACAGTTCATCAACCGTAGATAATTTCATAAAAAAGATGAACCAAACCGCCGCCAAAATAGGCCTTTCCAATAGCAAATATTTTAATTCAAATGGTCTGGATATGCCCGCCCGCCTCGCAAGCGAGAACGTTGCGGGCGGGGAATCTATCACAGTCGGAGCTTACGGATCAGCCCGTGATATGGCAACCCTTCTCGAATATACCCTCCAAAATTACCCGGAAATTTTAGAGGCCACCCGCTATAAAAATTTAGAATTTTCCAGTAATGAAAAACAATATCCCGCCGAAAATACAAATGTTTTTATAGATAAAATTCCAAATATCATCGCTTCCAAAACAGGATATACAGACCTGGCAGGCGGTAATTTGTTAATAGCTTTTGATGCCGGTTTAAACCGCCCCATAATCATATCTATATTGGGCTCCACACAAGAAGGACGTTTTACCGACGCTTTAAAATTGGTTGAGGCTACCATTACAGAGCTCCCTAACCTATAATTGAACCATGGTGATAATAGATATCGTTAAAGTATTTTTACCGGCAGTGGGAGCATTTATCTTAGGAGTTTTGGCTACACCTCTTTTAACCAACTTTTTGTATTCTCACAAAATGTGGAAGAAAAAAAGTGGCAAGATAGCGCTAGACGGCGAGGAAGCAGTAATTTTCAACGGGCTTCATAAAGAGAAAGAAGTGAACACTCCAAGAATGGGAGGTGTTATTGTTTGGTTCAGCTCGGCCACCATAATAATAGGCATCTGGATAATTTCAAAAATTTTACCAGGAGATATCACTATAAAATTAGACTTTCTTTCCAGAAGCCAGACATGGTTGCCTTTAGCCACTCTACTACTCGGTGCTTGGGTTGGATTAATCGATGATTATCTGGAAATAAAAGGTTCAAAAAAAGAGGATTATAAAAATGGCGGTCTTTCCTTAAAGAAACGATTGATTATTGTGGCGGTTATAGCTTTGGCTTGCGCCTGGTGGTTTTATGTAAAATTGGATGTAACTGGAATTGGGTTACCATTCAAACTTTTTGGTGGAGAACTTTATTTGGGGCCTTTTTTTATAATATTATTTTTGTTTACCGCACTATTTATTTATGCCGGTGGAGTAATAGACGGACTGGACGGTTTGGCTGGAGGAGTTTTTACTACTATGTTTGCAGCCTATGGAGGTATTGCTTTTTATCAGCAACAGATAGATTTGGCCGCTTTTTGCGCCGCTCTCGCCGGGGGTTTGCTCGCATTTTTATGGTTCAATATCCCGCCCGCCAGATTTTATATGTCAGAAACAGGTACTATGGGTCTTACTATTACCCTCACAGTTGTCGCCTTTATGACTGACAGACTGGGAGATGGTTATGGTTTTTTAGTACTACCAATCATTGCTCTGCCGCTTGTTATCACTGTATTTTCAAATTTAATTCAAATATTTTCAAAGAAATTCAGAGGTAAAAAAGTTTTTTTGGTGGCCCCTTTACATCATCATTTTGAAGCTATTGGTTGGCCTGCTTATAAGGTAACAATGCGTTATTGGGTATTTTCTTTGGTATGCGCTATTGCCGGTATTACTTTGGCTTTAATTGGCTGAAATAATTTTTTTGTGTGTTAAAATAGCCTTATGGCGGCAAGAATTGGAAAAATAAGTAGACCGTTTTTATTTTGGACTATTGTTTTGGTTGTGAGCGGTTTTTTTATATTTGCACATGCCGCTTCCGCGGCAGGAATTTTGATGAGTCCTGCGGAGATTGCAGCGCTACCGATGTCGGGTTCGGCGTGGACGGCCCTGAAAGCCGCAGCTGACGCGAGCGCCGGCACTCCCGACATTACCTGCAACCAGGACAGCCGGACTCATCCGGGGACGGCCCTGGCCGCGGGCATTGTTTACGCCCGCACCGGTACCACATCGTATCGTGACAAAGCCATTGCGCTTGTTGAAGCGGCTCGCGCCACGGCGCGCGACTGCGGCAACGCCATTTTGTCGCTCGGCCGCCAGCTCGGGGCCTACGTCCTGGCCGCCGACTTTGCGAACTATCGTGATGCTGGATTCGTATCCTGGGTTTCGAGTATCCGCACGCGCGACTTTCCGTCAAGTCACGGCAGATGGCACGTTCTTGTAGACACGGCTGTCGACAGTTCGAGCAACTGGGGGACATTCGCCCTCGCCAGCTTGACGGTTGCTGATGCTTATTTACAAGATGCGCAAGGCCTTGCCAGGGATTGGTCGCTGTTTAATTTCTATGGCACGACCGGCGGATCGTTCAGTCACACGTCGTCGTATCAGGCGGCGTGGGCCTGCCCGGAGGGCTATCCGATCAACCCCGCGTCCTGCACTGACCCGCGCAAGGAAGGCGCGGCGGTCGAGGATGCCAGCCGCACGTCGTTCCCGACGCTTGGCAACTACCCGGCCGAATCACCGCAGGGTTATGTTGTGACGGCCGAAGTCCTGTTCCGGCAAGGTTATCCGGCATGGACGGTCAATAACGCCCAGGTTTGCCGGAACGCCAAGTGGCGCGAGCGCGGCGGCAACCTCAATCGTTCCTCGGCAGATCGCTACGTTACTTGGATAACTAACGCCCGTTGTGGTTTTTCACAACCGACGACTTCCGCCGGGTTTGGCCGGGTGTTTGGTTTTACGGACTGGCTATTCTCGGGAGCAACCACCTTGCCTCCACCCTCGCCAACACCAACTCCTGACACCACTGCACCTTCAACACCCACCAATCTCTCAGCAACCGCAGTTTCCTCATCACAAATAAATCTTTCTTGGGTCGCTTCCACCGACAACGTCGGTGTCACAGGCTACAAGATATACAGAGGAGGAACTCAAATCGGCACCACAGCAACCGCTAATTATTCAAATACTGGTCTCACTGCTTCCACTAATTATTCTTACACCGCTGCTGCCTATGATGCGGCAGGGAATACAAGCGGTCAATCAGCATCCGCGAACGCCACAACACAAGCGACTAACCCAACCCCAACAACATACACACTCACTATATCAAAGTCAGGTACCGGAACCGGGACAGTCTCAGGCACCGGAATTTCTTGCGGTTCTACATGTAGCACTACTCTAAATTCGGGAACATCAATAACAATCACAGCGACTCCTGCATCAGGCTCAACATTTGGAGGCTGGTCCGGATCGTGCTCTGGCACGGGGTCCTGCACGGTCTCTATGACAACAAATCGAAACGTGACCGCAACTTTCAATACTTCAACCCCGACACCTACACCGACAGGTATATTTAGTTTGGGTCAGCAAGTGCAGGCAATATCTAAGGTTAACGTCCGTCAGACTCCGGCAGGCACCCTTCTCGGCACTCAAAGTACTGGAGCTATCGGAACGGTAACCGCAGGTCCTGTTTCAGCTGTGTTGAACGGCAATAACGTTACCTGGTGGACTATCGATTTTAATTCTGGCGTTGATGGTTGGGTAGGTGATGACAATCTCATTTCATACGGATCTCTCACTCCCACACCAACCATAGTCACAGGTGATTTCAATAGAGATGGACTAGTCAACTCAATCGACCTTTCTCTCATGACTACATATTGGAATCAAAACAATGCTACCTATGATCTCAATCATGATGGTATCGTTAATTC
>MHWS01000026.1 GCA_001824215.1 Candidatus Zambryskibacteria bacterium RIFCSPLOWO2_12_FULL_39_16
TAAGGAGTGAAAAGCTAATCGAACCTGGTAATAGCTGGTTCTCTCCGAAAGAGCTTTTGGGTTCGCGTCGCGTGTTCCTGTTGGGGGTAGAGCACTGGAAGGTCTGGACAGGTCGAAAGATCGCTAGACCTATCAAACTCCGAATACCGACAGTCATAGCGCGGCAGTTAGACGGCGGGGGCTAAGCTCCGTTCGTCAAAAAGGAAACAGCCTAGATCTCTATTTAAGGTCCCTAAATTTATGCTAAGTGCGCTTAAGGCGGTGAAATTTCTCTGACAATGAGGAGGTTGGCTTAGAAGCAGCCATCCTTTAAAGAAAGCGTAACAGCTCACTCATTCAGAGATTCTGCGCCGAAGATAATCGGGGCTAAGCATAGTACCGAAACTGAGGGTTTGTATTTTCTTCGGAAAGTACAAGCGGTAGGAGAGTATTCGCATCTGCTGTGAAGGCAAAGGGGTGACCCATGCTGGAGCGTTGCGAAGTAAGAATGTTGGCACAAGTAACCACAATGCGCATGAAAACTGCGCACGCCGAAAGACTAAGGTTTCCTTCTCGATGTCAATCAGGGAAGGGTTAGTCGGACCTAAGGGAATGGCGAAAGCCGCACCCGATGGATAGCAGGTTAATATTCCTGCACTTTTGTATGTTGCGATGGATGGACGGAGTGTAGTATGCATTGCTCATTATTGGATTTGAAGTCAGTACTGTAAGGATGTCTTCCAGGTAAATCCGGAAGACCACTTTAATGTGTAATTCAAGCAGTACCGAAACCCGGAGATTCGTCAAAGGGGATAATGCAAAGCACGCTTCCAAGAAAAACTTCTAAGCATAAACATATAAAAACCGTACCGTAAACCGACACAGGTAGTCAGGTCGAGAAGACCAAGGCGAACGAGTGAGAGGTCCCCAAGGAACTCGGCAAAAAAGCGGCCGTACCTTCGGTATAAGGCCTGCCCCTAGCAATAGGGGCCGCAGCTAAAGTATCCCTGGCGACTGTTTATCAAAAACACAGCTCCCTGCGAACTCGTAAGAGGATGTATAGGGGGTGACGCCTGACCAATGCCAGAAGGTCAAACAACGACGTTGTGTGCATCACACTTTGTGTGATCACACCAATAAAAAGTGGTCGCATCGCGCGAAGCGTGATGTACATGGTGATTGTTGTAAGCCCTGGTGAATGTCGGCAATAACTATAATTGTCCTAAGGTTTTGGAACTTTTTTAAAAAGGTTTCAAAAGGACTGGGACAGTTATAGAGATAAGCAGTTTAATAAAAAAGAAAAATAAACGAGACAAAATAAAGTTAGTTACGCAAAAAAGAAGCTACCTACACTGCAGTAATGTAGTGTTAGTCCAAATATGGTTAATAAGTGCACCAACACCATACGCCCGACTAAAAATTTTAAGGGTGAAGATAGAGTCCAACTTGAAAGGAATAGTTGAGCGAAATTCCTTGTCTGGTAAGTTCAGACGCGCACGAATGGCGTAACGACTGGGGAACTGTCTCGGGGACTCGCTCGGTGAAAATACAGTACCGGTGAAGATGCCGGTTACCTGCAGTTAGACGAAAAGACCCCGGAAGCTTTACTGCAACTTGGCATTGAGGATATGTTTTTACTGCGTAGCATAGATGGGAGGATTTGAGATATCTTTTTCGGGAGATGTTGATCCGTCAGTGAAATACCATTCTGTGATGACATATTTTCTAACCTCTCGCGTCAAACGCGAAAGAGACAGTGCCTGGCGGGCAGTTTTAGTGGGGCGCTATCCTCCTAAAGAGTAACGGAGGAGCCTATTAAGGTCAGCTAGCCGTGAATGGAAACCATGGCGATAGTGTATAGGCACAAGCTGGCTTAACTGCAAGACGTACATGTCGAGCAGATGCGAAAGCAGAGCTAAGTGAACCGATCGTACGCGTTAGACGCGGCGAAAGATTATCGGACAAAAGCTACTCCGGGGATAACAGGCTGGTTCCGCCTAAGCGTCCAGAGCGACGGCGGAGTTCGGCACCTCGATGTCGGCTCAACTTATCCCGGGGGTGGAGAAGCTCCCAAGGGTATGGCTGTTCGCCATTTAAAAAGTTACGCGAGCTGGGTTCAGACCGTTCAGAATAAAATGAAAAGATTCAAAGAAGCAAAGAAGGAAAAATTAATCTTTCCATCTTTAAATCTTTCCTTCTTTCAATTGTATTTTGAATAATCTGAATCCTCAGAGGAAATTGAAATTAAAATCATAATGTTATAAGTTTTTTTGTTAAGTAAAAAAGATAAGAACAATCAAATCACGGCGGTCTTTGATATTTAAAATATTGAAGATTAAAGTTGACTATATCGGTGAAGTCCTGAGAGAAGTCGAAGGATAATACCGAGGGAAGAGGTCGCGAGTACACGACATAAGTGTCGCTTTCGCTCCCTTACCTGTAGAGACTGAACGTCAACAATGTGCGCAAGCACAAAAAGCTACAGTCCATTGCACAGAGTAATCTGTGGTAACAAGCGTGAGACAGGTTGGTCTCCTATCTACTGCAGGCGTTGATTCTTGAGGGGATTTGACGATAGTACGAGAGGACCTCGTTGAACCGACCTCTGGTGTACCTGCTGTTCTGCCAAGAGCATCGCAGGGTAGCTAAGTCGGGTTTGGATAACCTCTGAAAGCATATAAGAGGGAAGCCAACCCCAAGATTAGGAATCGTTAAGGATCGTGAGAGATGATCACGTTGATAGGCGCTAGGTGTAAGCACTGTAAAGTGTTAAGCCGAGGCGTACTAATTTTCCGATTCCATTAGGAAATTCGGAAGCCAACCCGCTTTGATCCGAAAGGATTTTTGCGGGACAAATAAATTTCGTCCTGCCTTTTGAGACTAACAATTGCAAATAATTTTTGCAGCGTTTGGTTTTATGTTTTTATTAAAAATTTAGTTCTGGTGATTTGTCGCAGAGGTCACACCCGTTCTCATTCCGAACACGGAAGTTAAGCTCTGTTGAGGCGATGGTACTCGTAAGGGGAGAGTAGCTAGTCGCCAGAACCAAGTTTTTAATCTATTTGCTCGCTTCTATTTCGAATTTGTTATTTACATAACCGGATTTATAATTTTCGTACAGATACAACACAGGAAATATTAAAGGCATTTTTTTAAATTGTTCTATATGATGCCTGATTTCATGAATCAATGTTTTTTGGTCTGCGTATTGTGAAAGGATTATTATATTTCCCAGAACTAATCCATAAGTTTGTCTTTTAAGAAAAATCTCAGTTACCCATAATCTTTTTACGAAAATTAATATAAAACCTCTTTTATCGGGTTTAATTTTATAAATCAGACATATTAACCCTGTTAATATTCCCAATATTGTCCAAGGGGTATTAATTATCAATTTCATTATAGTAATCATATCAAATTTGCATTATAATTGACGTATGAATGAAATGAGCGACTGGGCATCTCGCAGAAAAAATATTTATTTGGGCGCGATAATATTATTGTTATCAGTGGTTTCTTTTTCTATATTTTCGAAATTTTGGTATAGACCATCGACTTGTTTTGATAATTTAAAAAATGGAGACGAAACCGGAGTTGATTGTGGTGGCTCCTGCTCACTTGTTTGTAGTATTGGTGTTATCCAACCGATTGTAAAATGGGACCCAAGATTATTTGAGGTCATGCCGGGACTCTGGAGCGTCTTAGTTTATGTTGAAAATACAAATACGGATACAGATGCAATTTATGTTCCATACAGTTTTATTATATATGATGGAAATAACAAGATGTTAGAGGAAAGAAAAGGGGCGACTATCCTGCCGAAAAATAAAACAGTTGGAATATTTGAAGGTTCGATTAATATAAAAAATGGAGTGAGACCGGGAAGAGCTGTCTTTGAATTAGGTAAAAATATAATTTGGAAAAAAAATGAAAAGACTGGAGAAGATATAAGTATAACCAACAGCCCAATTTTAGAGCAGGATAACCAGCCCAAAATTGAAGCCAATGTTAAAAATGACAGCATTGAAGAGGTTAAAAATATTGAATTGGTAGTAGCTATTTTTGACGGATCTGATAACACCATTGCCTCTTCCAGAACATTTATAGAAAGTTTACAAAAAAATGAAAGTAAAGATGTATTCTTTACTTGGCCCAAACCTTTTGATCTTGGTTCCAAAGTATGTGAAAAGTTGTCCGACGCTATGCTTCTTTTAGACAGATCCGGCTCTATGTCTTCCCTTGGGGTGAGCCCTCCCCAGCCTCTATCTATCGCCAAGGAAGCCGCAAGCTCCTTTGTAGACCAGCTAAGTCCTGAAGATAAAATTGGGGTTGTCTCTTTTGCTACTTCGGTCAAAGACCCGATAGATTTAACTCTTACTTCCGATTTTGATTCTGCCAAACAAGCAATTGATTCTATAGATATTGAAACGGGTGGTACTCAATACACAAATATTTATGAAGCTTTGCATTCTAGTTGGCAAGAGTTGGTTTCAGCTAGAGCTCAAGGTGAAGCTTTAAAAATAGTGATACTTCTTACTGATGGGATAGCAAATAATCCAAAAAATCCAAATGGGAATACCGAAGCAGACGATATAAAATATGCGGAAAATCTGGCTATTAAAGAATCATCCAATGCCAAAAATGACGGTCTCACCATATATACGATCGGTTTGGGTGAAAATATCAATGAATCTTTTTTGAAAACTATCGCCTCAACACCGGACAATTATTTCTTTGCCCCGTCTGCTCTCAATTTGGAAACTATTTACAAAGATATATCGTCTAGTATATGCAAAGAAGTTCCGGCAAGAATAGAGATAACCTACAAAATATTCGGTTCTTCAATATAGAATGATTAGAGACTTCCTTAAAAAAATCAATTATTCAGTTGACTGGCTGCTTTTTGGAGCTTTATTTTTTATAGCAATGGCCGGTATTTTAACAATGAACTCTTTTTTACCATCCCTGCCTACGCAGACGGGACATGCGGGACAGATAGCTAAGGACACATTGTTTATAAGACAGATAATATGGCTGGCAATTTCGATTTTTGTATTATTTTTGACAAGCCTGATTGATTGGAGATTTCTACGTCGGACCAGCTCTATCGCGGTCTTATTTGCTATTTCATGTATTACATTACTAGCTCTATTTTCTATCGGCTCTGTATTCAAAGGCGCCCAAAGCTGGTTTAATCTTGGTGCTTTTGCCTTTCAGCCGATTGATTTTGTCAAAATAGTTTTGGTAATACTTCTGGCTAAATATTTTTCAAGAAGGCATATAGAAATAGCCAATGTGAGACATATTATAATTTCTGGACTTTACACTTTTATAATTTTTATTTTAGTTTTTTTGCAACCCGACTTCGGTTCATCTGTCATAATTTTTCTTATTTGGCTAGCAATGGTTTTGGTCTCTGGAATATCAAAAAAGCACTTGCTCCTAGTGTTCCTATCCGGACTTCTTGCGTTTGGTGGCTTGTGGTTTTTTGTATTTAAAGATTATCAAAAGGTCAGGATCGTGTCTTTCATTAATCCACTGGCTGATCTTCGCGGAGCCGGCTACAACTCTTATCAGTCTACTATTGCCGTCGGCTCCGGAGAGATTTGGGGCAAGGGGGTGGGGCTTGGCAGTCAATCAAAATTAAAATTTCTACCAGAATATGAGACTGATTTTATTTTTGCCGCTTTCAGTGAAGAATGGGGTTTTATCGGAGTGGTCGTTCTATTTACTTTGTACGGGGTAGTTTTTTGGAGAATCATAGATATATCAAAAAAGGGAGCTACTAATTTTGAAACCTTATATGGTTTGGGGCTGGCTTCAGTATTTTTCTCTCATTTTATTATTCATGTTGGTATGAACATCGGACTTTTGCCGGTTACAGGCATTACTATGCCATTTATGAGTTATGGAGGTTCTCATATGCTGGCCGAATTTTTGGGCATCGGTATTCTCTTTGGTCAGCGTTCTTATTCCAGAGCTATAAATAAAGAAGAGGCCAAAAACGAAATTATAGGAGTGGTCTAGGAAATTATTCTAATTTTTCTAATTACCCTAATTATTCTAAACAAATCCCAATAATCTAATTAATAAAAACGTTGACTTCTGATATACAGAGTATACTCTTAAGTAGATATTAAAATTATCTCAATCTCAATTAAATGTCATGGCAATAGAAAACCCTGATAATCAAAAACAAAAGAAATTAAGATACACCATAATTATCGCTTGTATAGTATTAACAATGCTTATTATGGGCTTCACTATTTACAATAGCATTTCGACACAACCAATTGAAACGGCTTCAAATCCTGAGGTATCACCAGATAGAACTGTAGTAAAAATACGCTGTACTGTTGAAAGTCCTGAATCGGGGGTTTGGCAAGGATCTGGTGTGCTGATAAATAAAGACGGACTGATAGTTACCAACGCACACGTAATACCTTCACTTGAAGAGCAGGGGAGATTCAAACAGTGCCTAATCCTAGTCCCAGACCCAGACGTTCCTCCTAATCCAGAACAACTTCACCCCGGGCATTTAGACCAGTATTTTGCCGAACCAGTTGTTCTAGAGGGAACAAGCAAGCAATACGACCTAGCATTATTACGCATAACTGGTCCGAATATTGACCAGGATGGGACTGTTTACGGACGCTGGCCTCGGGAATTTCCAACGATCAAAAATATCGGAAAATGCGACAAAAACTTCAAGATTGGAGATCGACTGATAGTTTATGGATTTCCGGCGGTAAGTATGTATGATATGACCGCGACTGAAGGTGTGCTTAGCACCATTGTGGACGATTATACTTTCTACACTTCGGCCAAAGTGGATGCTGGAAATTCTGGGGGCTTAGCTGTAAACGAACAAGGATGTTTCGTAGGAATTCCAGAGGCGCTCACAGGTGGTGTCTATGAGCAATATGGTGTCATTATTTCTGCACGCGCCGTTGCAGATTTTCTCAATGAGTTTAAATTAGATTTGTAAATATTATGATATATAGTATATGTGATTAATTATGAATGGAGTTCAATATATATTAAGCATCATTGCATCCCTTGGTGTGGGTAGTTATTTTACTACGAAATTTATTGATCGTAGAAACAGATTTTTGGATTCTAGAAAAGAAATTTACTCTCAGATGGCGGAATCTCTATCAGGATTTTTTGATACTGAAGACAAAAATTCAAAACAAATAAAACTTTCGGAGGTACTGAAACAGTATAGACAAATACAAATATGGGGTGCTCCCGAAGTAGTGCGTTCTATTAAAGTATTTATAAAAATTATGGATATTAGTATACTCAGCTCACAAAAAAACAAGGATCAGAGTTACAAGAATGTTATTCTCTCGATGAGGAACGATCTATTAAAAGAGAATATTTTACCTAACTTTATTCTTAAATTTATAAATAAAAACAGAAAAGAACTAAATGAAGATGATATTGACGTATATGGCAAGATTCAATAACCACCATTATTCTCCCACCTATCTGACTTTTTTGTAGATTGAATTGAAAATGAGATTCAATTCTTTGGCTTCAAGCCATAATTTTCTGGCCTCATCGGCTTTTTCGGGAACAGCGATAGCAGACATCCTCAGGAAATGTTTTGATTCTCTAGATTCTTTTTTGCAGATGCCGATTTTGTGTTTGAAATCTTTAGGACTCTCTGCGTCATCTGCTTCGCAATAATTAGCTCCAACTGAAGTGGCACAACCAACCAATTGATCAATAATTCTTCTAGTCAGTTCACTTTTCGGTAAACTTTTGCAAAATTTTATAGCTTCCTCTCCAAATTTAGCGGTTCTCTCTTCCAGATCATACACTTTCTTATTAGGATTTTCTTTGTTAGTCATTTTTAGGTCAATTAGGTTAATTAGAATAATTAGGTCAATTTATAAATTTTTTCAGTCTCTTCTAGCATTTTTTCTAGTGAAAAAAAGTTTGAAATGGTGCTTCTTATTTCTTTTCCAAACTCCATCTGTTTGTCCTTGTGTTCCAACATATATAAAATAGCCTCGGCGATTTCTTTTCGATTTCGAGAATGGACCAAAATCCCATTTTGCATATCGTGAATTACTTCAGGTATACCGCCGACACTGGTGGTTATTGTAGGCAGTCCTGCTATACCAGCTTCGAGAATGACATAAGGTAAGGCTTCAGTGCGGGAAGGGAGAAGGAAAATATCGGCTCCAGATAAGAGTTTTTTGGCATCTGGCACGAATCCTAAAAATCTAACAATATTTTCTATATGCAGTCCTTTTGTCAATTTTTCCAAATATTCTTTTTCCTCTCCGTTTCCAGCTACGCAATAAATAATCTTTTCTTTTGTTTCTTCGGGCAAAAGAGACAAAGCTTTCAAAGCCACATCAATACCTTTATTTTTATGTAGCTCGGCAATGGAAAAAATAATTGTCTTATCAGCATCTTTGCTTGCTAAAATTCTACGAGCTTCTTCTTTTGGCAATGTTTCAAAATCCGAAATGCCGTTATGAACAACTTTTATTTTATTTTTTATTAAAGGAAAATGATTGATATCCATTTTTGTCTTTTCAGATACGGCAATTGTTTTGTCGCAAAGCAAAACAGTAAAATATTGGCTTACATAAGCTGCAATCTTAAAAAGATAAGACCTTTGTCTTTCATTAAATACCCAACCATGAGCGGTGAAAATAGATCTTGGACGGCAGTTTTTAGTTGTTAGTTTTAGATATGAAATAGCCAAAGAACCAAGTAATCCGATTTTTGACGAATTTAAATGAACCACATTTGGCTGTTCTTCCTTTATTATTTTTGTAAGATTTTTGAAAACCCGAAAATCATTGTTTGCGTCTATTTCTCTTGCTAGTCCTTCAATTTTTATTACTCTTACATTTTTTTCTGTTAAAAGATTTATAAGAGTGTCTCCTTCTTTGTCTCCACAAGCCACTACTACTTCAAATTTATCTTTAGGCAAGCCGGTAGCTAAATCATAGACATATCTCTGGGCTCCACCAAAATTACCTTTGGTGATTATATATAAAATTTTCTCTTTCTCTTGCATACAGTATGGAATTCTTGCATAAATTGATTAAAATTTCCAGAGGCGGTACTCAGTTGAATTTATTAATGATTTCATATATTCTACATATCGTATGAGTAAATATAGATTTTGGGCGATAATAATAATTACAGTGGCGGCAGTCGCCGGTTTTTTTGTATGGAATACTCAAAAATCTGGTTCTAATAAATTTAAATTAGGTCTTGACCTATCTGGCGGCACTCACTTAGTTTATAAAGCTGATACTTCAGGAGTTCAGAGCTCTGATATTTCTTCTGCTATGCAATCTTTGCGTGATGTTATAGAAAGGCGCGTAAATCTTTTTGGAGTATCAGAACCGATTATTCAGGTTGAAGAAGGAGGAGTGCTGGGTAGTAATAACAATGAACAAAGGCTTATTGTAGAATTACCTGGGGTGACGGATGTCAATGAAGCCATAAAAAGAATAGGTGAAACTCCGACTTTGGAATTCAAACTTTTGTCTAGAGAAGGGCAGGACAAAATAGAAGCCAGTAACACTACCGATCAGACTCTCCAAAGCATTTCGGGTATGTTTTTAGAAACCGGCCTTACAGGCAGAATGCTCCAAAATGCTAGCATCCAGTTTGATCAAAATTTGGGTAGTAAGCCTATTATAGGCTTGAAATTTAACCAAGAGGGAGCGGACCTTTTTGCCAAGATTACCAGAGAAAATGTCGGGAGTGTCCTCGGTATATTTTTGGATGGCAACCTAATAGAAGCGCCTTCTATTAGAGAAGAAATAACCGGCGGCCAGGCGGTCATTACTGGCGATTTTACATCTGATCAAGTCAAACAAGTTGTCCGCGATTTGAATTACGGCGCTCTGCCGATGCCAGTCTCTCTTATCAGTACTGAGACGATTGGCGCCACTTTGGGGGATATGGCAGTTGATGCTAGCGTTAAAGCGGGACTTTATGCGTTTGCTATTGTCGCTTTGTTTCTGATTATT
Source organism: Candidatus Zambryskibacteria bacterium RIFCSPLOWO2_12_FULL_39_16 (assembly GCA_001824215.1). GTDB lineage: Bacteria > Patescibacteriota > Minisyncoccia > Phycocordibacterales > WO2-35-19 > WO2-35-19. The sequence continues at coordinate 9,993 of MHWS01000026.1, forward strand.
TGGTATCGATTTCAAGGCCTTGTGGCGGTATTGGCTTTGGCCATTTATACCGTTATCAACCTCCTTTTGTTTAAACTCATACCAGTCACTTTAACTGCGGCTGGTATTGCCGGATTTGTTCTTTCTATTGGTATGGCAGTTGACGCAAACATTTTGATATTTGAAAGAACCAAAGAGGAATTGAGAAGAGGTAAAAATAAATATGATGCTCTGAAAGAGGGTTTTCATCGAGCATGGAGTTCAATCAGAGATTCAAACTTCTCAAGTATAATTACGGCTATTATTTTGTACTACTTTGCTTCTACGCCGGTAATCAAGGGTTTTGCACTAGTTTTCTTAGTTGGTGTCTTGGTTTCAATGTTTTCTGCTGTCACTGCTTCCCGTACAATATTATTTGCTATGAGTAAGGAAGGTCCTTCTCTACCAACTGGTAAATCAAAGTCAAAAAAATAAACATGTTTATCGTAAAACACAGAAAAATATTTTACTCAATATCGGTTATTTTGGTTATCGGATCAATGTATCTAATCTTTTTCTTGGGACTTAAGCTGAGCATTGATTTTACCGGCGGCAGTTTACTAGATATCTCTTTTGACGGCGACAAACCGAGTACGGCAGAGGTAAGCCAAGTTTTAAACAATCTGAATTTTAATGATGCTTCTGTCAGACCTTCTGGCGAGGGTTTTATTGTAAGACTCAAAGAAATATCGCAGACACAAAAAGATTCTATATTGCTAGAGCTTTCTCTAGGAGGAAAATACTCTCCAGTAGAAAAAACGTTTAGTAATATTGGTCCTATATTAGGTAAAGAGGCTCTGCAGAAGTCTTACATATCAATAGTTTTGGTACTTTTGGCGATAGTCTTGTTCGTTGCTTTTGCTTTCAGGAAAGTTTCGAGGCCGGTGTCTTCTTGGGTTTATGGGCTGGTAACAGTCCTCGCTCTACTCCACGATGTTATAGTGCCTACTGGAATATTCGCTTTGCTGGGGCATTTTTATGGATTTGAAGTGGACACTCTTTTCGTAACAGCGCTTTTGGTCATACTTGGTTTTTCAGTTCACGACACCATCGTTGTTTTTGACAGAATCAGAGAAAATTTACACAAAAATGAAAGTTATGGAAGTAAAAAAGATTTTCAAACCATAGTAGGGGAAAGTATAAACGAGACATTCGTTCGTTCTATAAATACTTCTTTAACGGTACTTTTGGCTATTTTGATCCTTTATATTTTTGGACCGGGGACGGTAAAAAATTTTACTTTGGTTCTCCTCATAGGTATTTTTATTGGTACTTACTCCTCTATCTTTATTGGCTCTACACTCCTTGTGACCATAAACAATTGGAAAAATAAAAGGTTGACTTAAAACCATATATCTGTTACTCTATAGAAGGAGGGTACCATGATATTAAAAAAGAGTGGCCATCGATTTGAGGACCTTATCTTCGGTTGCCACTCAAGTGGTGATAATCTTGTCAGGAGGTTTAAGAATGGGAGAGCGAATTTTCAAGAGGATATAAAGAAGGTAATTGAAAATCATTTTGGTCCCGAGTATCCAAATACTCCCATTGGAAAATCTCTTTACTTGATAGTAAAAAGGGAACTTGAACATTCAGGGATAAACTCGGAAGGCTTACTTTTCCTTTCGACCATAAACACGAAAGTAGACTTAAGACATTACACCGACGGATTTTTTTATCTGCCGTCGGTCCCTACTCATCCTGTTACTTTGGATGTGTTTAACATTGATCCCGAAGTTCTTGAAAATTTGAGAAATTCTTGGGTCAAAAATTTTGAAGGAGAAGTCTACTCTGGAACAAATTTTCAATCTGACTTATCCAGTTATAAGAATGGAATGTCAGAGTGGAATCGACAAAAAAAAGGTTCAAAAGAACTTTTTCAAATTGAGTCTATTGAGCCTTCTGATTTTAGGAAACACGGCCACCATCGTGGTAGGCCAGAAAATCACTTCATATTGACTCCCTATGATGTGGGGACATCACAGCGGAGAAAGGAGTTTGCGAGAATGGTGGCGAGGTATTTTGTTAAAGTTCGCCATCAAATGTCTCAACAGAGACATTGAAGGCCCGGTTTGCGCAATGCGTAAATCGGGCTTGACTTTTTATATAAGAATCGCTATATTATATGTGGAATAAGTTTTATGATTCCGTAGACGGAATCGATTTTGACAAAAAGGGAGGAATTCGAATGACTATTCGACAATTCATCAATGCTGAAATTGAAAAACTTCGGGAGAAAACCAAAGAAACAACAGCTGCACTGGCGATATTGGATAATCCAAATTCTTCTGTAGCTGAAAAAACGAGAGTGATGAGATTTCTCTTTGTCGCCAACCAAGCTCTTTGGGCCGAGCTTTTCGAGTTGACCAAACCGACTAATCGAAAGAAGGTTTCCGTCGCATCATTGGCACCTGTCGTTGTATCTCCGGTGACGAGACCGATAATTTCAACTACCGCTACCATACCGCCGAGAACATTGGCTCAAGAAAAAACTCCTGAACGACGTCGTGATGTTTGGCTCGGGATATTGTCGGGCTTTTTGGACGGCAAACGAATCGATCCAATCAAGACTTGCGCGTTCACAACCTCGATTTTTCAATCAGGTGTCAGGTTGGACCGTGAACACTGGGAGAAGTTTTTTGTCGCTATGAAAAAAGCGGCGAGGTGTGGTTTGCCAATTTTCAATAGCAAGGCATCCTCTGAGAATGGGTTTGCGAAAGCTCCATCAGACCTGGTCAATGATTTTGTTTTTGGCCAAGATGGTTTGATGGTTGTCTTAATGGTTGGAATCAGTGAACTCAATAAGGACGACAAGATGATTCCACGGCTTGTTGCTCAGGCCTGGATTCTGGTCGCCGCACTTTCGGCCATCGAATGTCAGATGGATGAGTTTGACATGGCCAAGATTGACGACCTCTTGAGGTTAATAAAGGGGGTAGACGGTCCTGACCGTTTGATTAGGGAGATTCAATCTTTTCTTCCTGATTGCACAGGTGGTCCCACAACACTTGCCGGTGGACTTCGGATCGTCGGTGACTTAAATGCTGTAGTGAGGCCGGTTATTTCGGAACAGAAGGCTCCAGAGTTGGCTGCTACTTCTACCGGTAGTTGATCTTTTCGCCCATGAGGGTAACGCCCCGCCGTCTGCATATTGTGCAGCGGCGGGGTTTTCTTTCACTATAAATTATTCTTATGATAATATATCCCTATGCACAAGAATAATTTTTGTAT